>JARYLV010000003.1 GCA_029907465.1 Methanomassiliicoccales archaeon | reverse complement strand
CAGAAATAGCGAAAGTCGCATTGAGTCACCAGTTCCTCATTTCTAAAAAGGATCAGGATTGGGTTGTCTTGGAAATGGCGCGGAGCTCGAACAAAAGGAGCTCATTGTTAGAGATCCAACAGACTTTTGAAAGTCTGCTGAGCAATCTCTCCGGGGTTGTCTACAGATGCCGCGATGACCCTAAATGGACGATGGAATTCATCGGCAATGCGTGCGCCGCCCTCACTGGTTACACACCGTCCGATATAGTCATGAATGCAAGGATCTCCTACGGTGACATTATACATCCTGAGGACAGATCTTTCGTCTGGGACGAGGTCCAGAAAGCGTTGAAGGAGCACAGACCATTCACGATCGAATACAGGATCGTCACTAGTCGGGGTGAGGAGAAATGGGTGTGGGAACATGGACAGGGGATTTATAGTGATTCTGGGGAAGCAGTGGCGATCGAGGGGTTCATCATGGATATCACCAGCAGGAAACGGGCAGAAGGAGCGATCAGACAGCTCAATGATATTCTCAAGGTGATTAATAGAACGATGAGGCATGACTTACTGAACGAATTGACTGTTATTGGCGGTTCCCTCGAACTCTTTCTGGAAATGAAAAACGAAAAGTTCATAACTAATGCACTAGTGGCCGTTAAGAAGAGCACGGAGCTAATAAGGAGAATGAAGGAACTCGAGCAGTTCGCGTTTTCTGGTCTTGGGCTCAAGCCGATCAGGGTTGGTGAGGTCCTTGAAAAGCTCGTTTGTAGCTATCCTATCAGATTCAATATCGAAGGTGACTGCATTGTAATGGCTGACGACGCTCTCATGTCAGTTTTCGATAACATCATCAGGAACGCGGTGCTTCATGGAAAGACTGATAGAATTGATATCGTTATTAACACTAATGAAAACTCGTGCGAAATCAAAGTGATCGACTATGGTATTGGGATCCCAGAGTCGATAAGGAACCGGATTTTCGATGAGGGTGTAAGTTATGGAAACAATCGTGGCTCTGGCCTAGGACTGTATCTGGCGAAGAAAACGATCGATCGGTATGGCGGGAGCATCCAAGTGGGGGAGAACAAACCGCATGGCGCCATTTTTGTTATTAATCTGAAAAAGGCGTGACTGCATTATGCGGTTTTCAGTGCATGCTTGCTCAAAAAATAAGACAAAAGATTTGTTTAAGAGAATTTCATTCAACGTGTGATATTTTTTCCTTTTTTTTAATGATTGGGTGTGGGGAACTCGATAAGAAACATGTTGATCAATGGTGGAATCATCTAAGGAATCTTTTCTATCATTCAATCTATCTTTTTCAATGTCGTGCATAAGGTCATTTAAATAGTCCCTGATCTAATGATAATGATATGATTGTTGAATTATTCCATGCTTCAAGATTTGGCAATGGCCAAAAAGTGGCGGAGGAGTTCAAGAATGTGATGAGTAATCATGGGCATCAGGTTAATGTTCACCATGTGAAAGAATCAAATCCTAAGGTAATTCCTATCGCTGACCTCTACGTATTCGGCTCACCGACGAGAATTGGAAGACCCATCGGCAGTATGCGCAGATTTCTCAAAAAAGCGAGGTTACCGCAAGGGGCAAAGTATGCTGTGTTTGCGACGCACGGGGAGGCGGTGCCCGATAGGAAAACGGGGAAAATGCCTACGGACGAGGAAATGGCTCGATGGAGGAAAACGATCCCAGAAATCGATGAGATTTTGAAGAGTAAAGGATTAGTGAAAGTAGCTGACATGATGTTTTTTGTTTCTGGAACGACGCTCAAAGGCCCTTTGACAGAAGGTTGGGAAAAGCGCGTTGATGAATTCGTTCTTTCTATTCTGCGTGGTCTTTCTGCTTCCTAATTTCATTATTACAAATGATTTGTGATGTGATGGCAAGATAGTGCGGTAATGAACAACATTAATTATCGAGTGCGCATTATTTGTATTCAATGAGAATCTCATGCGGCATTCCTAGTTTGGACGATATTCTCGGTGGCGGGCTAATACCCGGTAGGGCATATCTCATAAGAGGCGAACCTGGTGTCGGGAAGACAACACTCGGAATGCAGTTTCTTCTTGAGGGCACAAATCGTGGTGAAAGTTCGCTATTCATTACTCTCTCCGAAAATCCAGAGTCAATAAAAGCGAATGCATTGGCACTGGAGCTGGACCCGCAGGGGGTTCATTTCTTAGATCTCTCACCTACGCCTCAATACTTTGCTGAGGTTGAAACTTACGATATTTTCTCACCAGCGGAGGTAGAAAGAGAACCTATTACTTCGGCGATCGTGAGAAAGATTGAAGAGGTAACACCCAAAAGAGTTTTCATCGATTCTCTTACTCAATTTCGTTATCTGGCGCCTGATTCTTTTCAATATCGAAAGCAAGTGCTATCTTTAATTCGGTTCTTAATTGAAAAGGGAATTACGGTGATGTTTACGTCCGAATCAAGTCATGAGGCACCCGATGAAGATCTTCAATTTGTTGCAGATGGAATCATTGAGCTTGATAGGGATGAGAAAGCCTTTAGAATCCAGGTAACCAAAATGAGAGGCAGTACGTTCTTGCCAGGGGTTCATATAATGCGTATCGGCAATGGTGGAATCTCTGTTTTTCCTCGTATTATCCCTTTTTCATTTTCGAGAAACTTCGCCATGGAAAAAGTGCCGACTGGAATAGTTGGGCTGGATGAGATGTTGAGAGGAGGAATTGAAAGAGGCACAGTAACGATAATATCGGGTCCGTCGGGGGTCGGAAAAACTCTTCTTGCTCTGACGATAGTTTGCGAAGCTTGTGTTCGTGGTCATAAGGCCGCAGTTTATACTTTTGATGAAGACGTCGAAACAATCATAAGGGGAGGTGAAAGAATAGGATTGAAGATTCCTTTGATGGTGGGCGATGGTAGGTTGACCCTGAAACACATTCCTCCCTTGGTCTTAACGCCAGAGGAGTTTGCCCACATGGTTCTCATGGACGTAGAGAAGAGGAATGTTAAGTACGTCCTTTTGGACAGCCTCAGCGGGTACGGGTTGTCCGTAATGGGAGAAGACTTGAGGAAGCATCTCCATATTCTCTGTAGGATTCTGACTGCAAGAGGAGTTACAGTATTCATTCCAAACGAATTGAACGACATCGTAGGCGAACGGGTTATCTTGGGTCTGGATGTAAACTATCTCGCTGATAACATCATACTCCTTAGATATTATGAATACGAAGGGGAAATAAGAAGATGTATTGGAATCATCAAGATGAGGATTAGCGATTTTGATAAGTCTTTCAGGAGCTTCGAAATTACACCCAGAGGAATCATTGTGGGCTCTCCGCTTAAAAAAATGAGAGGCCTCTTGACAGGGATACCTGGCAAGGAAGAATAAAGGCATGGTATTTTTCGAGGGATTGATAATTCCGTCACCTGCGAATTGTCAGGATTCGGCTTTAGTAACTAGTACAAATCAAATGACTTCTGTGATTCTTAGAAAAAAGCAGAGATGAATAAAAATTATTTCGAACTCTACCAATCATATCCAATGGTTAGGGACGATAATCGAATTGCAAGGATATCCGCACTGTGTAACACGAAAGGATTGCGGGTCTAGATCAATATTATGCAGATGTTTGAAAAATGGATTAGAGGATGAAGTATATGAAGTAGAGCGTGAAATATTAGTAGTGAAATGAAGATAAAAATCGATGTCTTATCGCCCAGTAATCGAAAATTGCTTGATAATATGCTGGCAGAGAAATACGAAATCAGCAACGAGGATTTCGATCTTTTGATTATTGACGGTGTCTCGCTCAAGATGAAGTGGGAAGAGATCCGTCGGATGAGGAAGGAAAACATTCTTCTGCCCGTGCTCCTAGTTACAAGAAAGCAGGATCTCAGCCTTGCTGAAAAACACTTATGGAAAGATGTTGATGAACTAATAATTGAGCCTATTGAACGAGTGGAACTGATCGCGAGAATTGAAGTTTTGCTGAGGTTGAGGCGGCAAGCACTTGAGTTGAAGGAACACGCAGAGATGCTCGAAATTGAACTGGGTACATTATTGACCTCAATGGGGGAATCGGTCATCGTTATCAATCCTTCCTTTGAAATAAAGTATGTGAATCGGAAAACCGCTACAATACTGGAGAGTAAAGGCATTGAGAATGTTGTAGGTGCGAAGTGTTTCAATGTTTTTCATAACAGGAATGAGCCAATTGATGGATGTCCCTGTGTGAGGGCGATGAAAACTAAACAGGTTGAACGAGCGGAAGTCCAAATGGATCTCACAGGCGGTGAATATGCAATCATTGCCACCCCGGTTTTTCGAAGAGGAATAATCGAAAAGGTCATTCATCTCGCGGTAGATATGACCGAGGTAAATACCTATCGCAGAAAGATCGAAGAATTGAACAAGTTCTTAAATATCATTAATCAAATTAATTCTCTCATCATCTCTGAAAAGAATATTGACATTCTCATCAACAAGGTGGCTTCAAAGCTATCAGAGTTTTACAAATCGGTTTATATTGCTATAACAACTGGAGGTGCACTCAAATTCTATCCTGCCTCGCTTGATGACGCAGAATGTTTGAAAAAGGCAATGGCGGAGAAAATAGTCGTGTACCTTGAATCCCGATTGCACATCGATAGTTGCAGGTATGCTGGATCCCATAGTTGCTATTATTCAATGGCAATTCCCATGTGTACCGATAGTATCGTGAAAGGAGGAATCCTTATTCAATCTGAAAGGCCATTTTCTATTGAAGAAAGGGGAATGCTCGCCACTCTTGCTAACGATTTGGCTTTTGGGATCAGTGCTCGAGAAAACGAGGTACTAAAAGACGACGCGCTGGCACAGATAAGGGAAAATATGGATCATTTCGCACTTCTTGTGGACAATATCCGCAATCCGCTGGCAGCCGCACAAGGTTATCTTGAATTCTATGTTAGTGATGAATATGTGAAAGAGAAGATATGGATACAACATGAACGAATTGTTGAGCTCGTTAGAAAGTTGGAAAATGTTTGGCGATCTTCAGAAGAGTTGATGAAAGGAATGAAGAGGAGTATCGGTTGATATGGGTGGGATCCATAGAGTCCTCGTTGCAGAAGATGATGAAGCAGTTCTTGAGATCATGAAATTGATGCTCTCATCCCATTATGAAGTTAAAACTGCACCCAATGGCAAAATCGCAATTGATGTCTACATTGATTGGAAACCTGATGTTGTTCTCATGGACATTCTCATGCCGATCCTCGATGGCATCTCAGCAACACGGACGATCTTGAAAATGGACCCCAAAGCAAAAATAATAGGAGTTACCGCATATGCAACACAAAGAGGGAAGGAGATGCTTGAAGCTGGCGCTCTCGAAGTCATAACTAAACCGTTTTCCTCAAAATATTTAATTGAAAGAATAAAAAATCATCTAGCAGACGATGAAAGGGAAGGGTGATAAAACAGGTTCCGAATTTTCTCTCGTTGAATTAGTTGTTAGTGGTTCTCATTTTACCCATAGAAAGAATTTCAAATAAACTGTTCTCGAACTAGATCATTATGGTATCCCTCTCATTCAATGTTAAAATGAATTTTCATAAGAAATAATAGCCGATCTCAGCTTGATTGCAACCGGTGATTGATTGAGAAATTTGGGTTGCGCAATCGTAATTGGATCTCTCCATCCGCAACGGCGCAATAGTATCTCGATGTCGATAACAGTCTCGGCAAAGATCGGAAATGACCGGAGAGTCGAATTATATTAAGAGGTATACTTATACTACTCGTAATTTCCCTCGCGTGGATGAAAATATGATGTACCTCTCATTAAAGATCATGCAACAAAAGGATCAGACGTGTGGAATTATTGAAATCCATAAGAGAAAGACGATTACATGCACAGAAAAAATCGGTGTTATTTCTTTCGCTAGTGAGGAAGAAAAACGTTTCCTCATCGATCTCCTGACGAAAGGGGGAATTGCGGGGGATATTATCGAAAAACCGTGTGGGCAATCAAGAGAATTGCAATAGTGCGCACTATTGAGTCCCTCTTGTCTTCTGCGCGTGATGATTTTATATATCGTATGAAGATTGGGAGTAAGGTCATATGGTACTCCTCGTCAGAGATTTCATGACGCGCAAAAAGGAAGTCGTCTCAAGTAACGATTCAGTTATCAGCGCGATCGAGCTGATGGTTGAGAATGATGTAGGAAGCGTGGTCGTTGTCGATGATGATAGAGTCGTCGGTATCTTCACTGAAAGAGACCTTCTGCGTAGGTACCTTCAGGGCCAGTCAAAGCTTCTCTACATGACTGTGGCAGAGGTGATGAGCACTCCTGTAATCACTATCAAACCAGATGACAAACTTTCCGATGCTTTCAAAATTATGGGTGAAAGGAATATTAGACATTTGCCAGTAGTCGATGATGATGGAGGGCTCGTTGGTTATTTAACGTGGAAGGACATGTTCAAGTTCGTATCGCAGCGATTGGGATCTGATGAACTCGAGTAAACTCATTCTTCAAGCGTTGAAAGATCACCAACATCAAGCCCGAGCTCACGTGCTCTGAGAACGCGTCTCAGTATCTTGCCGCTGCGCGTCTTTGGCAGTCTGTCAACAAACTCAATCTCGCGTGGATAGGCATAAGCGGCGAGCTTTTGTTTGACGAAATGAGCTATGTCTTCTTTTAATTCCTCAGATGGTGTGAAACCTGGTCTGAGCGAAATGAATGCTTTGACGATCTCTCCTCTAATCTCATCGGGCTTTCCAATGACACCAGCTTCCGCAACGGCTGGATGTTCCAATAATACACTTTCGACCTCAAATGGCCCAATTCTCTCACCTGAGCTCTTGATTACGTCGTCCGCTCTTCCAAGGAACCAAAAGTACCCCTCCTCATCCCTGTAGGCCATATCACCAGCGACGTACCAGCCGGGTATTCTGAAATACTCGCGGTATTTCGGAGCATTGCGCCAGATCCCGACCATCATCGATGGCCAGCCAGGTCTGATTGCGAGGTATCCCTCGCGTCCTGGCGGCAACTCCTGCCCGTCATCATCGACTACCGCTGCTTGGACACCAGGTATGGGTCTACCCATCGAACCAGGTTTGATGTTTTGGCATGGATAGTTACAAATGAGCATCGCGCCTGTCTCTGTTTGCCACCAGGTATCGTGTATTCTCTTTTTGAGAACCCGCACGCCCCACCGCACAACCTCTGGATTGAGTGGTTCCCCGACACTACATATATGCCTCAGTTTGGAGAGATCGAATTCTTTGACGATGTCATCCCCCGCTTTCATCAGCATTCTTAGTGCTGTTGGAGCTGTGTACCAGACCGTGATACCATATTTTTCCAGAATGCGATACCAGACGCGCGCGTCGAACCGCCCCTCATATGACACGATCGAAGCGCCTAGTAGCCAGGGACCAATGATTCCATATGATGTCCCAGTGACCCATCCTGGGTCGGCCGTGCACCAATATGTGTCTTCCTCTTGGAGGTCGAGGACGATCCTGCTTGTGAAAAATTGCTGGATCATGGACTTGTGTCCGAGGAGCACGCCTTTCGGTTTTCCAGTTGTTCCCGATGTGTAATGGACCACATAGGGGTCATTGGGATCCATGCTAACAGGCCTAAAATCCGGTGAGCATGAAGAGATGAATTCGTTGAAGGAGATGCATCCAGTTGGGACCAGCTTCTCGTCATCTGTCACAACGATGATATTCGAGAGCTCAGTGAGTTCATCCAGAGTTGGCTGTATCCTTCGATATAGCTCAGGCGTTGTGACAAGGGTTCTCGCACCAGCATCCAGCAATCGGTCTTTGACTCCATCGGGTCCGAGCGCTGAAAACAGAGGGCCGACTATGGCCCCCATCTTGATCGTTCCGATCGCCGCAATGTAAAGTTCTGGGATTCTGTCGAGGTAGACGAAAACGCGGTCTCCCTTTTTTGTGCCCAGTTTCAAGAGCGCGTTTGCGAATCGATTCGTCTCCATCTGCATCTCTCTGAACGTGTACTTCTTCGTTGACCCATCAGCGCCTTCCCAATAGATAGCGATCTTGTTCTTTCTCCATCCTTTCGCGTGTCGATCGATCGCTTCGTACGCAATATTATATGGGGCGCCATTGGACCATTCGAATTCCTTTTCGAGTGATGCCCAGGTGAATTCTTTGCACATGTCCTCGTAATTCGTTAGATTGGCTCCTTCAAAAGGGGGAATGAGCTCGCTTTGCACATGGATTCCTCCGGTACTATGAGTCTTGTGGTAACCGCAATATATCTTTTTAAATTATCGTATATGATGTTCGACAATTGACGCAGAACTTCAGAAATAGCCATATAAGATACAGATGCTTCTCTTTCTGCATGGCCTCAATGACCTTTGCCCAAAAGATCCTTTCCCGAGCGTGCGGCCGACGGGTTGAGCCAGGTGATATTGTAAATGCGAGAATTGATCTCGCAATGTCGCATGAGAATACTGCCCTCGTGATCAAGGCCTTTAGGGAAATAGGTGCGGCAAAGGTCTGGGATCCTGAAAGAATCGTTATTCTATTTGATCATCGTGTGCCGGCGAATACTGTCAAAACAGCAGAAAGTCACAAATCCGTTAGGGAATTTGTAAAGAAAGAGGAGATCCGGAATTTCTATGATGTGAATGAAGGAGTCTGTCACCAGGTTCTTCCAGAGAAAGGTCATGTTTTGCCAGGCTTGCTCATTGTCGGTACGGATTCTCATACGACGACCTACGGTGCCTTCGGTGCTTTTGCGACGG
The DNA here is from genome assembly GCA_029907465.1 of Methanomassiliicoccales archaeon. NCBI lineage: Archaea > Methanobacteriati > Thermoplasmatota > Thermoplasmata > Methanomassiliicoccales > Methanomassiliicoccales archaeon. The sequence continues at coordinate 126,608 of JARYLV010000003.1, read as the reverse complement.
GGATCGGAGCGACCGAGATGGCCGCAGTTTGGGCAACGGGAGAACTCTGGTTCAGGGTGCCTGAAACATTGAGAATTCGCATCGATGGACAAATGCCCGATCGTGTTTCAGCTAAGGATGTGATCTTAAATATCATCGGTACGCTTGGTGCTGAGGCCGCAAATTACATGGCCGTCGAATTCGTTGGCGATTGTGTTGATCGAATGTCTGTTGATTCGAGAATGGTTTTGTCTAACATGAGTATGGAAATGGGAGCTAAAATCGGTGTCGTCTTTCCGGATAAGAAGACCGAGAATTGGTTATCAGGTCGATCTGATAGATCATTTGAAGTTGTTCGTTCGGACGACTCAGCAAATGTGCAAATGGAGAAATTCGATGTTTCTGACCTTTCTCCCCAGATTGCAAAGCCCCACTCTGTCGATAATGTCGTTCCTGTTGAAGAAGTGGCTGGGACACCCATCGACCAAGCCCTCCTCGGGTCTTGCACGAACGGTCGATTGGAAGACCTCATGGCAGCGACTAAGATTTTAAATGGGAGGAAAGTGAGCGAATCTGTGAGATTCATCGTCGCACCTGCATCGAGGGAAGTCTATCTCTCAGCGGCGGAAAGTGGGATTCTGGCGTCGCTCGTTAAGTCAGGCGCAATCGTTTTGAATCCCGGATGTGGTCCTTGCCTCGGCGCACACCAGGGCGTTCTCGCGGCAGGAGAACGCTGCATCTCGACAACAAATCGAAATTTCAGGGGAAGAATGGGAAGCCCAGATGCGGAAATTTATCTTGCGAGCCCAGAGACGGTTGCTGCGAGCGCGCTCAAAGGTGAGATTACGGATCCAAGGACGGTGTGACGATGATCAAGGGACGTGTATGGAAGTACGGCGATCATATCAACACAGACCTTATCATCTCAGGTCGATATCTTGATGAATACGACATGAAGTCTCTTTCTGCCCATGTATTTGAAGACCTCGATCCGACATTCACAATTGGGGTCAAGCCAGGCGATATTATCGTTGCTGGTCGGAATTTTGGGTGTGGGTCAAGTAGAGAACAGGCACCAGCGGTTCTCAAAGAGAAGCGGGTAGGGGCCATAGTCGCTGCCAGTTTTGCACGAATTTTCTTTAGAAACGCGATCAATATCGGTCTCCCTGTCGTTATCTGTCCGGATGCTCATCGCATTTTGAATAAAGGGGACGTCATTACTCTTGACATAAGGGGTGGTTTTATCTTGAGGGAACCTGATGGCACTCGCATCAGATTCAATCCGCTCCCGGACTTCCTTGTTGACATCTTAGAGAAGGGAGGTCTCGTACCATACATGAGAGCAAAGCTCGGGAGGTGTGTTGCCTGATGTCGAGCTCCACGGAAATCGGCACGGGGAGATACATAGCCAGCGTGTCAGAAGATAATGAGGCTCGCTACAAAAGTTTTATAAGGCCCCCATCAATATGGGGGAAATCCCGGCATGGTGACTTTATGAAATATACAAGATTTGAGAAGGCGCGCATCATTGGAGCAAGGGCTCTGCAGATCTCCCTCGGTGCGCCCGTTCTCATCGACATTCCTGAAAACGTCATTGATCCGATTCAAATTGCTATGCTGGAATTTGAGAAAGGGGTTATCCCACTGACTGTCAAAAGAGATACATGAGGGTTTGCGATGACGGAGGAAACGAATACAGGGCTTCTAGTCTCTGAGGATATCTATCTCACATCGGGAGTTCACATCGGAACGCAGCAGAAAAGCGCAGACATGAAGCCATTCATATTCAAAGTGAGATCAGACGGTCTGTATGTTCTTGATGTGAAGCAAACTGATCAAAGGATCAGGGTGGCAGCGAAATTCCTTTCGAGATTCCCCGCCGACAAGATCGTTGTAGTCTCTGCACGGCAATATGGGCAAAAGCCAGCTAGAGTCTTCGCAAAAGCGATTGGCGCGCAGGTCATCCCTGGTCGCTTCGTACCTGGCAGCTTGACGAATCCCGCGCTTCCTCAATACATTGAACCGGAAGTTCTTTTCGTCACAGATCCTGCCGCGGATCAGCAAGCTGTCGCTGAGGCTCTCAACATAGGGATCCCGATCGTCGCTCTTTGCGACGCCAACAACGAAACAAGAAATGTCGACCTCGTCATCCCGACAAACAATAAGGGACGGAGAGCTCTCGCGTGCGTCTACTGGCTTTTGACCAGAGAGACGTTGAAGGAAAAGAAAATGATCGAAAGAGATTCAGATTTCAAGCTGACAATCGATGATTTCGAAGCGAGCCTCTGAGACATAGTGGATTGGTTGGCATTTTTTTAAACTCAAAACTTTGAAATAATCTAGCGCGCATCATTTCGTTAATATGAGATATCCTGCCGTTGCGGGGAAATTTTACGCAGGAAAGGAAAGGGAATTGAGAGAGGAAATTAGAAAATGTTTTCTTTCATCTCTTGGCCCAGGTTCGATTCCAGAGCTCTCACGTGATGGTGAAAGAAAGATCATTGGGGCCGTCGTGCCCCACGCAGGTTATGTTTACTCCGGCCCTATTGCCGCGCACGTTTATGCGGCAATCGCCCGCGACGGGTTCCCAAAGACCTTTGTGATTATTGGCCCTAACCACCACGCGATTGGAAGCGCGGTGGCGGTTGCAGGTGAAGACTTTGAAACGCCCCTAGGTGTATGTAAGCTCGATCGAGACCTATTGAAGAGGCTAGAGCGTGTAATGAGTGTAGACCCGATCGCTCACCAGTACGAGCATTCGATCGAAGTGCAACTGCCGTTTATTCAATTCTTCTCCGATGAAGTGAAAATCCTTCCGATATGCATGGCTTTGCAAGATTATGAGACAGCAATGGAGACTGCGAAGGAATTGCGGAAGGCGATTGAAGGCATGGACGTCATCATCATTGCATCAAGCGATTTTTCGCACTACGTACCCGCACATGAAGCAAAAGCGAAAGATATGGAAGTCATCAATCAAATCCTAGCGCTTAACCCAAGAGGGGTTTACGACGTTGTGATTAGAAGGGACGTTTCGATGTGCGGCTATGGTCCCGTAATGGCGATGCTCGAAGCTGCGAAGGGGAATGAAGCCCGATTGCTCAAGTATGGGACATCTGGTGATGTCTATCCGATGAGAGAGGTCGTGGGTTACGGTGCGATCGTCGTGACGAAGTGATTTCGAACCACTAATGTAGACAGTAATAATTAGCATTTCTTTATTATCATCAGGTCACTGGAATCACGCCGTTTCGAAAGATTCCCGTACCGTTCAGAATTGGTAATCTCGAAGGGGATTTGTTGTGCTGAATGAAGTACTATAAATAGATAGAAAAAGATATCATTTTGCCCTTTTGGGCGACGGAGGTATCAGGATGGAGGAACGTCCATATGATGAGATCATCGATGCAACATGTCCGAGTTGTCGCCACGCGGTCCCGATGGACGCCAACGTCTGTCCTTACTGCGGGTATGTCATAAAACCCGAGGTTGCTAAGGCGGCAGCACCGCAGAAGGCTCCTCCGCAGGCAGCTCCCGTTGGTGCTAGGCAAATGACGTCCAAGCCAGTAGTTGGTGGGGCTTTGATTATTATCTCGGGGCTTATCGGTATCGTCATGGGACTTATTCTTGCGGCGCTTTCTGGCGAGATTGAAGAGATGCTACAGGATATGTATGGCCCTGACGTCATTAGCGCCGTCGAAGGCGCTTTGGTCGCCTGTGGAGTAATCTGGTTTATCATCGGTCTGATTGCTTTAGTCGGTGGCGTCTTCGCGATAAGGAGGAAAAAATGGGGATTTGCGATCGTCGGTGGTGTCCTCGCATTATTGACCGTTGGGCCATGGTTCATTGGCTCAATATTGGGCCTCGTGGGACTCATCCTCATCGCGATGTCAAGGAACGAATTCAGTTGAGTGATTGCTCTGAAACCTTTTCCTTTATATCCTTTTCATTTTTCCTAAAATGGGTTCGTAGATCATTCCTTTATCGAGAAGAGAATTCGTAATCTCTTCAAGTTCATCTTTTTCGATCCCTTCTTTCCTCGCCTCTTCAACAATTTCATCCCATGGCGCCCCTTTTCCTTTTTTGTCAAGGCGGTCGATAATCGCCAAAACCTTTTCTTCATTATCGATATTATCGATGTTTCCTTCTTCATCGATTTCTTCGGGGAGCTCTACTGGCGTTTCGGGAATTTCCATTTGGTATTCTGGTAGCAGATACCTCAATGCATCAATAACTACGGCCCTGTATTTCTCAAAGTCAACTGATTGATAGTGAGCGACGCTTCTTACTACACCTTCTGAAAGCAACCTCGAGAAGCCGAGCTTCATGAGAGATTCGACCGTTGGATTTTCCATACGCCTTGCTTCCTCAGCCGCAGATATTCTCTTGAGCGTGGACTTGCATGTTTCGAGTATCCAGTAGTCGCGAATCTTCTCATCGACAACCGTCACTTTCTCGGGCCTGATCGATACGTAGAGTGCCCCCTCCTCTGGCGAATATGTTCTGCTCTTCCCCACTACTGCAATAAATTCCGGCGGCTTAATTCTAGCCAGTGCTATGGCCGCCTCTGGCTGGTACTGACCAGCCGAAATGTAGAATGTTCCCGTTGGATCGGTAATCCTTGCTTTCCAGAAAGGCTCTTCTTCAGTACCTGTGTTTTCAATATCTGTGAGGACACCAACAACAAAGAGTCTATTGATCATCGCGCCCAGCGGTGTGATCACGTAGGACGGTACCCTCTCCCCCTCTCCCTTGACTTCAAGACTCGATGCGTTATATTCTGCTGCGAATGTCCTCCATGCGACTTCCCTTGAGATCATGATAACCCCTCCAGTTCTGATAGTAAGGTTGTCGCCTCTGCTTTCACATCGGGTAACGCGATCCGGGCTGATCCAACGATCATCATGAGACCATATTCATCTTTTGTGACATTTCCAGAGATCTCAACGGGCTGGGCAATCAATTTACTTTCGATCTCTTCCCTCACAATTTCGGGAGACATCATCTCTTTTGCTTTTTTCATCGCCTCATCGAGCGTAATCCCTAGTAGGGACTCGGTAATTTTTCTATTGATGATTGCTGTGAGAACAGACTCACCGTCATCGATAACCGCTTTAATCCTGAGATCCGGCAAAGGTTGAACAGCGCCGTGAATCTTACAGAGATTCCTCTGGATCACCCTCTTGCAGGTGGGACATCTGAAAATCAATCCTGATCCATCACGCACATCAACGACGACGCCCTTTATTAGAATATCAATTCCACCACCAATCCTCTCGATATCGGCAATTGTTCTCAGGACGGGCTGGGAGAGTTCAATCACGGACGGAAAAGTTCCAGAGAACTTGTTGACCTCGGCACGCTCACCAAAATTGAGCTGCGGGATCCCCCGCCACCCTCGGACGTAGGCACCCTTTACAGTGACCACATCATTCTGTTTGAGTTCAAAGTTGTGCCATGCAGAAAACTGGGTTTTTCCTGTCGCATCTGCCATGACGCCTGAATATACAGTCTTTGAACCATCGGGCGTATCAACAACTCTCTTCTCCACCGAAAGAATGCGACCAGTGACCGTGACATTGTTCATACCGTCCTGGAGTTCACCGATTTTCACCTGTTTTGTTTCGGCAGAATATGGGAGTTCTATGTTTGATAGGTCAACTGAAACGGCATCTTGTCGCTCAACGATTGCCTTGTTTCCAAGATTGATTTGTGGCTCTCCATTCCATTCCCTAGTGTAGGCATTTCGAATGAGCAGAACGTCCCCTTTATTAAAATTGAATCGATCAGCATCCCACGCTGTGAAACTCGCGGCACCGCTCTCATCTGCGAATATCCCGTACAGAATCGGTTTGTTGGTTCCGTCAACCTCGATCTCCTTCTTGTTGAGGGAGACGACCTTGACGAGAAGATCGACTCTCTGTTCATTGGCAGTGAGCTCACTAATAAGTTTTCTTCGACTGCCCGAGAGGAGAGCTGGGTTCCCCCCGTATTTTCTGATTATGCTCCTTTTTGCAGTCTCTAACGAAACTCTGTATACTTCAATAAACGTTTTCAGTTCCCTCATAATTTGATCGTCATCAACACTCCCATTGAGTGCCTGGCTAATCTCCCTTACGTGGAGTGCTAGATCTTCTTTCTGCATTGAACGCCTCCATCTCTTTCCGTAATCTTATTCCTAATAGGGTTTATCTGAATTATCATTAATTGTATTATTGCAGGGGGGATTGAAAGTAGGGAGTGAGAACTACCTCAACTCACCATGCTATATCTTTTGATCAATAGAAATCCATCAAGAAAATTAATACGATCAGAATCCCGAAACTTCAAAAGAAGGTAAAAAGTAGTGATGATAAGATATCTGGCGCTTCAAAATCGTGTTCATTCAGTAAAGGTCTCGCCACGCTCGTAATTGTCCTTGAGGTGTTTAATCAAAATGTCCCTATTCCTTCGGAGATGTGATTCGTACCACGCCTTAACAACGTCTGCCAGTTTTTCGTGAAACTTATCTAAATCGAACTTAGCAAGAGGGGCATCGTATATGATAAATTGCCCAAAGACTCTCTTCCATCCAGAGTACTTATAGTAATGTTCGCCTTCGCAGTATTCAAAGACCATCCTGATGTGTGGCGTCGAATCCTCGTTGTAGTACCAAATCTTCAAAGAATCGCCCATTCTTCCTTGTTCCTGTGTCCTGTCAACGAGTTGTATGGTGTTAACTCCTGCAAAGTTGAAATCCTCTCTGAAACGCCATTGGTCAGGAAACTCATCGAATTGGGCGAAGGCGCTATACGAGGGTTCCATGGTGAAGTGGACATTGATTTTCCCAAACCTCATCCAAATCTTCCAAAAGTCTTCGATCAATGTGCGGTTTATCATTCTCTTTTGATTGTTGAGTTCCATGAGGTCCTTGCTGATAGCTTCAGTCTTTCGTTCCAGTTCGGCGTCCAATTGCGCGAACCAGTCCTCCTCCTTTGCAGCATTTTTTGGCGCCATTGTATTCCCTTAGTGCGTAATTGGACTGCTTGCTTAAAAATGTTGCTAAGTGTGTTATCTGCTGGATTAGGGGACTCTTTCACCGCAGTTATAAGCCCTTGATGTCTTCATTTACAGGATTTTAAAGAAGGTTTTTAGCATCTGAATGAAATCACCCTCCGATGGATATTTGGACAGAGTTCATGCACTTTCTGAATCAGTACTCGACAGATCCATTCACGTATGGCTTGATTTTCTTTATTTACGCGGTATCTGCGGCAATCATTCTCCCAATCCCCGTAGAGATCGGTCTCATTCTTAACCCTGAAACCCCCTTTCTTCTGAAGGCGCTCATCCTTGGAGCTGGTAAAGCTATCGGCAGTATCCTTGTCTTCTTTATCGGGTCAAAGGTTGAGGGGCGCGTGAGAAACTGGTCACAAAAATGGGGGTGGTTCAGATGGTTCGTTGAGAAGTCTGAACTTCTCGTCGAGAAGCTGAAATACCTTGGCCTTTACATCCTTCTCAGCATTCCCGGCATGGTCGATACAGTCCCAGTTTATGTTTTTTCCGTCTTCAACCGAGAAGGAGTGGTTCTTGAGCTGAGATACTTTGTCCTCGCGAACTTCCTAGGAGGAATCACGAGGGCCATCTTCTTGTATGCTTTATTTTATGGATTCGGAATCAATCTATTTGGCCATCTCTAATTCTTCATCTTAGGATTGCAATCTAACGTAAGTACGGAGCGAGGAGGGATGGAAAGATTTAAGCATTGAAGTGGAATTAAACAGTAATGGCACTAAGAACTAAGGTCAGTGAAATTCTCGAAGGTTACGACAAGAGTAAGATCACTATTGCCACATTATGCTCTCACTCGTCGCTACAGATTTTCCATGGCGCGAGACGCGAAGGTTTTAGAACAATCGGACTTGCCGTCAATCAAAGGACAAAATTCTACGATGCCTTTCCCCTAGCTAAACCTGATGAATTTATCAGGTTCGAAAGTTACGACGAAATCCTCGAAAGGGCGGATGAACTCATTGACCGCAATATCATTATTGTCCCACACGGCTCCTTTGTTGAGTACATGGGGACGGAAAAATTTGAGAAACTTCCAGTTCCGACTTTTGGGAACAGGGCAGTTCTCAAATGGGAATCGGATAGAGAGAAGCAGAGGGAGTGGCTGGTTTCGGCTGGTGTCGAGATGCCCAGGAAGATCAGTGATGCGAGGGAGATCGATAGGCCTGTTCTTGTTAAATACCATGGAGCCAAGGGCGGACGTGGTTTCTTCATCGCTAAGGACTATCCAGACTTTAAGCTCGGGATCGATGAAAGTCAGCCATATACCATTCAAGAATATGTGCTCGGGACAAGATACTACTTGCACTACTTTTATTCGCCAATAAAGGAAGATGGATACAGGGTTGCGGAGGGCAGTCTTGAGCTCCTTTCGATGGATAGGCGCGACGAGAGCAACATCGACGAGATGTATAAACTCGGTGCCCAGGAAGAGCTCAAGAAGCTTGGACTTTATCCCACATTCGTCGTCACAGGTAACGTCCCCGTTGTCATAAGGGAAAGCCTGCTACCGAAGATTTTCGATATGGGCGAACGTGTGATCAACCGGTCAATCGAATTATTCGGAGGTATGATCGGTCCGTTCTGCCTTGAGACGATAGTCACAGACAAGCTTGAATTCAAGGTCTTCGAGATCTCATCGCGCATTGTCGCCGGAACAAATCCATTTATTTCTGGATCTCCTTATTCTGATCTTATTGAGCCTGAGCTGAGCACCGGAAGGCGGATTGCGAGAGAGATTAAGATTGCGAGGGATAGAGGTTTACTGCATAAGATCGTCTCGTAGGCTTGCGATCCCGGTTGATTTATTCTAGACTCACCACCCGCGCTCCTGCAACCTTTGTTCTGGTCTTATTGCTGAAATTTCGATACCCTTCATTGCCTCGCCGAGGCCTTTGGATATCTCTGCTAGTGTTACTGGGTCGTCAAAGTGCGTGACCGCTTCAACAATCGCCCTTGCCCTTTCCTCGGGGTTTTCAGACTTGAAAATACCGGACCCGACGAAGACACCATCTGATCCTAGTTGCATCATCAGGGCTGCATCTGCAGGGGTCGCGATACCACCGGCAGCGAAATTCACGACAGGAAGGCGCTGGAGTTCTGCGACTTCCTTAACGAGATAAAACGGCGCCTGTATCTCCCTGGCAACGGTCATAAGTTCTTCATCTTCTTTTCCTTTCAATTCTCTGATCTTCCCCATGATCACCCTCTGGTGTCTGACCGCTTCAATCACATTGCCTGTACCCGCTTCACCCTTTGTCCGGATCATCGCTGCGCCCTCGTCGATGCGCCTGAGTGCCTCCCCGAGGTCCCTCGCCCCGCAGACAAAGGGGACAGTAAACTTCTTTTTATCAACATGGTAGAACGGGTCAGCAGGGGTGAGCACTTCCGATTCGTCGATCATATCAACCCCAAGGGCTTCGAGTATCTGTGCTTCGACGAAATGACCTATTCTGCATTTCGCCATGACTGGAATTGTAACTGCGTCCATGATCTCAAGTATTTTCTTCGGATCGGCCATGCGGGCGACGCCTCCTTGTGCCCTGATATCAGCAGGGACCCGCTCGAGTGCCATAACTGCGACTGCCCCAGCGTCTTCTGCGATTCCGGCCTGCTCAGCGTTTGTAACATCCATTACAACGCCACCCTTCTGCATTTTTGCGAATCCTCTCTTGAGAAGTTCGGTCCCGCATCTGAGTTTGGCCAGATCAAGTTCTAATGGCATTTTCTTCACCGATCCACTTTAGTTGTGCGCCATTATTTATTGTTTTCCTAAAGCATGCCGGATTGCGTATTGAATTTTCTGTCTATCGTATTCATCTCTCTATTGTTAATGATCGGGTGTGAAAAAAACTAAAAGCTCGACCTCGTTGCGGTCTTTGATGGTTTCGCAGCGTGTCAAACGTGTCGAAGAGTCCGGCACAGTGAGGATATCAAATATTGTGAGTAAGCTCAAACAGGAAGGCGTTGATATTATTTCGTTCTCGATGGGTGAACCTGACTTTCCAACGCCTGAAAACATCACCAATGCATGCATCAAGGCGCTTAAGGAGAATTTTACGCACTACACGTCCTCAGCTGGAATTCCCGAATTGAGGAAAGCAGTCGCCGAGAAAAGCAGGAAAGAAAATGGGATTCCATGTGATGAGAAGCATGTTTTAATTACGCCATCAAAACAAGCGATCTTTTTGAGCATGTTGGCTATTCTCGACGACGGTGACGAGGTCATACTTCCTGATCCGTCCTGGGGGACATTTGAGGCCTGCGTCAGGGTTGCCGGCGGTGTTCCAAAGTTTCTGCCTCTTGAAGCAGAAAACGGTTTCCGAATGTCTCCAGAGGCAATGGCAGAACTCATTACGGACAAGACAAAGATGGTCCTTGTCAACTCTCCGTCGAATCCTTGTGGCGCTGTCCAGAGCTTGGAAGATCTCAAGGGGATCGCCGACTTGGCGAAGGACCACGATTTGATCGTGCTGGCGGATGAGGTCTATGAGAAGATCATATATGAGGGCACGCACTACTCGATCGCATCGTTTGATGGTATGTTCGAACGAACGATTACGATCAACGGGTTCTCAAAGACCTATGCAATGACGGGGTGGCGGATTGGGTGGGTGGTCGCGCCGACTGAGATCATGAGGGAGCTCAACAAATTGCAGACCCACTCCTTAACATGCGCAACTTCATTTGTCCAAATTGCAGCGCTCGAGGCGTTGAAAGGGCCGCAAGATTCCGTCAGGAAAATGGTAGATGAGTTTAGGGCAAGAAGAGATATTGTCTGGGAGTTGATGAACGAAATCCCTTCACTGAGCTCGCCGAAACCCAAGGGAGCTTTCTATGCATTTCCGTCTTATGATTTCAGGATGTCATCCGAGGAACTAGCGGCCTACCTCTTGGAAAAAGCGCATGTGGCTGTTACACCTGGGTCGGCCTTTGGCCCCTCGGGTGAGGGACATATCAGGTTATCATTTGCAACGAGCAGGGGCGCGATTATTGAGGGAATGAAAAGAATCAAAGAAGCACTGGAAAAGCTCTAATTAATATTTCATCCTCCGTTCCTCTCTGGGGGGATCATATTCGGGATGCCATTTTCAATCTGATAGTTTATTTGGCACTTCGGACATCGTAGCACCCCCTGCACGATCTCCTTTTCATTCTCTTCAATTACATGGAGCTCGAGCGGATGATGCTTGCAAACTGGACAGGCGAGAATATCGAGGAGTCTTCTTTTCAATTGATCACCGAATGAGGTCACTTACCACTCATTTCTGATATATTTTTTGCGCATCGTCTGATATCTAGTCATACATCGCTGGGATTTAATACTGCATAATGTGATCGAAGATGCATGATTCGGACAGGGGTTATCGGCGTCGGATACATGGGTCAGAATCACGCGAGAATCTATTCGGAAATTTCAGAACTTGTAGGGATCTACGACGTCGATACCGAGCATTCACGCGCTGTCGCGCGTCGCTTTGGAACCCAGGCGTTTGAGAAAATAGACGATCTGATCCGCAGGGCCGAGGCATTGAGTATCTGCGCACCAACGGCCGAACACTTTCATCTCGCACTCATGGCAATAAAAGCGGGTAAGTCGGTCTTATTGGAAAAACCGTTCACAGGTGACTCAAAAAAAGCGAGCTTGCTGGCGAATGAGGCCGAAAAACAGAGTATCGTCCTTGCAGGCGGATTCGTTGAAAGATTTAACCCCGTTGTTTCTGCGGCTAAGGAGGCACTTGAAGTCGGCAGATTTGGAAAGCTCATATCGATATCTTCGAGGAGGGTTTCCTCATTTCCATCACGAATAAGGGATGTGGGTGTGATCATGGATCTGGCAATCCACGACATCGACGTGATCAGGTATATCACCTCCTCTGAAATCAGTGAAGTTTTTGGCATGGGGGGTAAATTCGCAAATGATAAATTCGAGGATTACGTGAATCTCCTGCTCGAGCTCGAATGCGGCGTGACGGGTCATGTTGAAACAAACTGGCTTACACCTATGAAGGTGAGAAAAGTATCGATGACCTGCAGTAAAGGGTACGTTCAACTCGATTACATCGATCAGGTGCTCGAAGTATCGTCATCAGAAATCAAGGAAATCGATCCAGGTAATTTGTTCCAAGTGCCATTGGAATTCGATGTGCGCCGTATCTCATTAAAAAAGGAAGAGCCGCTAAAGAGGGAACTCCAAGATTTTCTCGCAGCGGTAAGGTCTTCAGGGAAACCGGCGGTAAGAGCAGAAGACGCAATTATGGATCTAAAGGTATGCGAGGCTGCAATCCAATCTGTCCGGGAAAAGAGAAAGATCGAGATTGCACATTAAAGGACCTAAATGGTCATCAAGTTACACATTCGTCCGAAAGATTTCTTTACGCACTTATCGTACTTGGGGTTGTGAGAGTATGCGAATCATCGATTTGCGAAGCGACACTGTGACACTTCCCACAAAGGAAATGCTTCTGAGCATTCTCGATGCCGAGTTAGGCGACGACGTTGCGGGGGAAGATCCAACCGTCAACAGATTGGAGCAGCTTGCAGCTGAGAGATTTGGCACAGAGGCGGCGTTGTTGACGCCGACCGGCACGCAAAGTAACCTTATCGCAGTGATGACTCACTGCCATCGCGGTGACGAAATGCTTGTTGAATCCGAAGCGCATATCTACTATTATGAAGTCGGCGGAATGTCGGCGATTGCCGGCGTTATTCCTCGTTTAATCAGAGGAAAGTATGGGGTGTTCACTGGCGAAGACGTTCAAGCTGCTTTACGGGGAAATGATCTGCATTTTCCACCCTCGACGCTTGTTGAGATCGAGAACACGCATAACAGGGCAGGTGGAACAGTATGGAGACCCGATGAGGTAAGAGGGGTTGCCAGAGTAGCACATGATTTCGGAATGAAAGTGCATATCGACGGCGCCCGGATCTTTAATGCCGCCATTGCTTTAGGTGTTGATGTGAGGGAGTATGCTAGACATGTTGACAGCATCAGTTTCTGTCTATCGAAGGGTCTCTGTGCGCCGGTTGGGTCCGTACTTGTGGGGAACAAGGAGTTCATTGAGAAGGCAAGGAAAGTGAGGAAAATGCTCGGCGGGGGGATGCGGCAAGCTGGTGTAATCGCCGCACCGGGCATTATCGCCCTGACGAAGATGGTTGACCGATTGAAAGAAGATCATGACAACGCGAAAAAATTGGCGAGAGGTCTTAATCAAATCGGGTCATTGAAGGTCGACATGAAAAGGGTTCAGACGAATATCGTGCTACTAGATGTCTCGTCTTTGAACATGAGATCCACGGAATTCGTCCTGAAAGCGAGGGAAAAGGGGCTGCTTGTCACTGATTTCGGAGGAACCACTGTGCGGTTCGTTACTCATTATGGGATTACAGAAGAAGACATTGATGTGGCGATCGGGATTGTCGAATCGATCTGCTGATCAACGGCCCTTGCCGATTCCTCGATAGATGAAACCTTCCTCTCTACACTTTCTGGCGTCGAAAAGATTGCGTCCATCCACGATAATTCTCGTCCGCATGAGTCGTGCCAATTCTTGAAGATCAATCGTATTATATTCGCTGTGATCTGTGACAAAGATGGCACAGTCTGAACCCCTCAAGGCCTCTTTGATGTCTCTTGTAAAATCTATGTCAGTCGGCGGCTCTGCATAAGGATCGTGGACAATGATTCTTGTATCTTTGCGCAGTATGTCGATTACAGCGAGCGCGGGAGAGTTTCTCGTGTCCCCGATGTCTTTTCTGAAAGCGAGACCGAATACCGATACTTTCGGTTTCGACTTATCTATCCCAGCCTCACAGAGTGCCTCCATCGCCAGCGCAGCGAGATGTTCAGGCATCGAATCGTTGATCGCTCTCGCAGTCGAAATCAAAGGAAGCGATCGACCGGTGATCGAACTCGCGAATAACCACGGATCCTTGGTCAAGCAGTGGCCACCGACACCCGACCCGGGCAAGTGCATATCCCTGAAAGGTGAGGTATTGACAAGCCTCCTTACTTCAAAAACATCCACTCCGAGATCTTCACAGGCCAGTGCGACCTCATTTGCGAATGCTATCTGGACGTCTCTGTAGGCGTTCTCGACGGTCTTGACTATTTCAGCCGTTATCATGTCTGTCTGATAAATTGGGGCTTCGACGATGGTTGAATAGATGTCACGAGCGAGCGAGAGCGACCTTTCATTCCGGAAGCCGATGATCCTTGCATTTCTTTTCAGGCTTTCTATAACATTCCCAGGCAGAATTCTTTCTGGGGAATAGGCGATGAAAAAATCTTTATCCGCCTGTAATCCAGAAATGCTTTCTAGGCGCGGAATTACGAAATTATTCATCGTTCCAGGAGGAAGCGTTGATTCAACTACGACTAACGTACCTCTCCTCAGCCTCTTCCCTACTTCCATCACTGCACTTTCGAGAAATGTCAAAACCGGTCGTTGAGATTCGTCTATTGGGACATCAACGCATATGAAGATAGCATCGGCCTTTGAGCAGATTTCTGGGTCTGATGTTGCGATCAGTTTTCCACTATTGACAACATTTAGAAGAATCTCCTTTAAACCAGGTTCTTTCCCTCTCAATGGACAAATGCCTTGGTTAATCGTTTCTACTTTCTTTTTATCTCTTTCCAATCCCACTGTTTCGTAACCTTTATCAGCAAACAAGCACGCCAATGGCAGACCAACGTAGCCTAATCCAACGACGCAAATCCTTCTTGAGATCATCTAGCTTCCGAATTCACTCAGCATCTATAATAACCTTCTACAATTGCTGGTCAATGTAATCCTACTCTCAGAGCAAGTACGTTCGTCCAATTCCTTGGTCGATCTCACTTTTCGCATTAGGTTCAATTAATCCAATTTGTGATTAAACTTTGTCTTTCTCATTTAGAACGATCAACGGCTCTCCGTTCGTGAGCGTTTTTAATAATTGATCAATTCCTTGCAGTAAGTTTTATATCGGTACATTTGTGATACAGGCATCACAATGTTACATAGTGACATGCTTGGCATCTCAGTAATTGATTTGACCTCGGTAGCGCGTAGCAGAGGTATGCCAGGCATGAGTATTTTGAGTATTCGAATGAATTCATGTGGATGCTGGCCGATCAGCTCTGGATCTGGATGTGGATGTGGAGGAGCATCACGGATGCCCTCCGCTTTCCCCGCGCGATCCTGAGCGTCGTGCGGTGAATTCTGGGGGGTGTCCATGTATCGCAAATTATTTACTGTAGGCCCTGTCGAGGTCCGGCGGGAAGTCCTGGAGGCGATGACAAAGCCGATGATTGTGCACCGGGGTAAGGAATACGAGCATCTTCAGGAAAGCATCGTTGAGAAGATCCGCAAAGCGCTCGAAGTGGACATGGATATTCTAATAGCTCCATCGTCATCGACTGGTCTTCTCGAATCGTGCGTGAGGTGCGGTGTCAGGAAGAAGATGGCCGGTATATCAAACGGTGCCTTTGGGGAGCGCTGGCAATCGATCGGCGTTTTGAATGGAAAAACGGTGCAAGGCATTGAGGTACCTTGGGGTAAAGCGATTAGGGGCGATTATGTGATAGATACCCTGCAGGAGGACGTCGAGGCGGTTACTATCGTTGCTAATGAAAGCTCAACTGGTGTTTTCAATCCACTTGATGAAGTCATCAATGCTATACGTTCAAAATGCGATCCTCTCATTTTTATCGATGCGGTGACCGCTGCATTCGCCATCGATCTAAAATTGAGATCTCTGGAGGCAGATGCAGTCGTGTTCGGGACACAGAAAGCACTCGCACTCCCGCCCGGTCTCGCCATAATCTGCGTGAGCGAAAGGTTATTAGAAAAAGCAAAAAGCGTGGAGAACAGGGGATATTATTTCGATTTACTGGAAATGAAGAAGTTCGCTGACAAGAATTTGCCCGTTACGACTCCACCGATTTCTCTAATGTACGCTCTGGATTTCCAGCTTGAAAGGATTTTGAGGGAAGGGATGAGACAAAGGTATGCGAGGCACAAGGCGATGGCAGATGCTGTAAGATCTTGGGCCGCTAAGAGACTCTCTCTTTTCGCCGAGGAGGGATACAGGTCTGACACTATCACTGTGATTTCAAGAGGAAGTGTAAGTTTCGATCAATTGCAGGAGGAGCTTAAAAAGAAAGGCTACGAGATTTCGCCTGGTTATGGGAGAATCAAAGATTTGACCTTCCGGATCGGACACATGGGCGACCTCACTGTGAAAGAAATTGAGGAACTCCTGAGAGCGATGGACGAGGTACTGGAGGCGTCATAATGAAGATACTCGTTACTGATGAGATTTCAAAGGAAGGGCTTGAAATACTGCGCCGAGACTCGAGTGTTGAGGTTGATATTAGGCCGAATATTAGCCACGAGGAACTCATGAAGATCATACATGAGTATGATGGGATTATTATCAGAAGCGGCACGAAGATCACGAGGGATGTAATCGATGCTGGCAAGAATCTCAAAGTCATTGGTCGTGCGGGCGTCGGCGTCGATAATGTCGACGTCGAGTATGCGACAATGAAAGGCATTCTAGTCATGAATACCCCATCAGCCAACATCATCTCGGCGGCTGAGCATACAATGGCAATGATTCTGGCGCTGGCGAGGAATATTGTGTGGGCTGACGCCTCATTAAAGAGCGGAAAATGGGAGAGGGGTAAGTTTACAGGCATTGAACTTAGTGGAAAGACTTTGGCGATTATCGGTATTGGTCGGGTCGGCGCAGAGGTGGCAAAGCGCGCCAAAGCATTTCAGATGAGGTTAGTCGGATACGATCCCTTTATCTCGCCTGAAACTGCAGTAAAAGTTGGCGTTCGGCTATTGCCGCTCGAGAAGGCGCTTGAAGAGGCTGATATCGTCACGATCCACGCACCGTTGACCCCATCAACATATCATCTGATCGGCAAGGATCAGATCAATCTCATGAAGCCAACGGCACTGCTTGTCAACTGTGCAAGAGGGGGCATTGTCGATGAAGAAGCCCTTTATGAGGCGCTGAAAACGAGGAGGATCGCTGGTGCGGCGCTTGATGTTTTCGAAAAGGAGCCACCGATCGGTTCAAAACTCCTTGAACTACCCAATATCGTCACGACACCGCATCTCGGTGCGTCAACGAGGGAAGCTCAAGAAAGAGTTTCACTTGAAATGGCAGAGCATGTGAAGCTCTTTTTGACTGAACATAAGATCACGAATGCTGTCAACGCACCAATTGGTCGGATAGAGCAGAAAATTATTCCATTCATCTCTGTAGCGGAAAAGCTCGGTGCATTCGCATTTCAGCTCGTCGACGGGCCAATAAGGAGAATCGAAGTCTCGTATTCTGGTGAGCTCGCAACACTTGATACGAAAATGTTGACAATTTCTGCGTTAATCGGTGTTCTATCGAACATCACGGGTGAAAACACGAATATTATTAACGCCCAGGTGATTGCAAAAGAAAAAGGTATCCAGGTCATCGAGTCGAGAGTGGAAGAGACGTCTCAGTATTTCAACACGATCAACGTAAGGATTCATTCGGACGGGATCAAACGGGAAGTGCGTGGTACTGCTTTCCCAGCAAATGAACCGCGGCTCCTGGGCATCGACTCATTCGACGTTGACCTACCGCTAGAGGGCGATTTCCTCATGACTACGCATAACGATGTTCCTGGTGTAATTGGTAAGGTTGGTACAATTCTTGGCAGCAGGGGAATCAATATTGCGAGGATGGGTGTCGGGCGCGAGAGCAGGGGAGGTCGGGCACTCATGTTACTCACTGTCGATGATCCAGTTCCATCGGAGGTCCTCAATGAGGTCAAGAAGCTTGGGGAGTTCCACGAGGTCAGGTATATAGCATTGAGTAAGCTAAAACCAAAGGAATACATGATCTTCTAACGAATGATCGCGTTTGAGCGCTCGATGTCGGAAAAATGTATTATGATGACGCTCATTCTTACCAATAATGAAGATCGCCTCGATCATTGGTGCGCGACCTCAATTCATCAAGATTGCACCGCTTAAAGACGAAATCTCGAAAAGGCACGAACATCTCCTGATCCATACTGGGCAGCATTATGATTACGAGATGAGCAAAGTCTTCTTTGAGGAACTCAACATCCCCGATCCTGATTACCATCTAGGGATCGGCTCAGGAAGTCACGCCAACCAAACTGGAAGAATGCTCATGGCGATCGAGGATGTCCTCCTCAAGGAGAAACCGGAACTCGTGATCGTTTACGGTGACACAAATTCAACACTTGCTGGTGCCCTCGCCTCAGCGAAACTATTGATTCCAGTCGCACATGTGGAGGCGGGTTTGCGATCTTTCAATATGAAGATGCCTGAGGAAGTTAACAGGGTTGTCACCGACCACATCTCTTCAATATTTTTATGTCCAAGTGATACTGCCGCACAGAATCTTGCTCGAGAAGGCATAGTCGAAAGGGTTCATGTCGTTGGAGATACGATGATCCAATGCTTAATGGACGTTGAACAAAAACTCTCGAAGTCATTCCTTCAGAACTTTGGAGTCACCGAGAACGATTACATTCTCGCAACGATACACCGGCAGGAAAATGCGGATGTGAAAGAGAGGCTTGTGGCGATCCTCAGAGCGCTTTCGAAATGTGGAATGAAGGTTTTGTTGCCGCTCCATCCGCGAACAGCAAAGAATATTCGGTTATGGGGCCTGGAAGATTTGATTGCATCATCTGGAAATGTAAAGATTTTGCCCCCGCTGAATTTCATCACGTTCACATCCCTTGAGAAATATGCGAGGAAAGTTGTCACTGATTCTGGTGGCGTTCAAAAAGAAGCATACTATTTCGGCGTCCCATGCATCACCGTAAGGGAAGAAACCGAATGGGTCGAGACGGTGAGAGATGGTTGGAACGTGCTCGTTGGTGCTGACGAAGAGAAAATTCTCCACGCAATCCACAGTGCGAAACCTAAGACATCGAGAATAACGAATTATGGTGATAGGAACGTCGCGCAACGCATCGTTGAGTCGCTCGAGAAAGACGTCCAAGGGCTATGCTAATTGATTTGTAAATGAGGTTCGGAGTCGCTCAGGGGTCATGAAGACTGCTTATACGGGTAGTTGTTTATTTTCGCCATTTACTCATTTACTCGAGCTTCTCTCTAACACTTCTCACTTTTTCAGTCATCGCGTCTTTCCGTCCTTTCCTATCATCGATCTTGATAGATGTCAGTGCCCGATCGCACATGCTCATAATCTTCATGTGACATTTCTTGATGACTTCCATGACATCGTCGTATTCGCCCTCGAGGATTGTGCACATCGGTGTGAGCTGATATTTAATGCCGCTCTCCTTCACGATCTTGATACATTCGGCCACGAACCCACTCAGACTCTCTCCCTTTCCTATTGGAACAATACTGAATTCGGCGATCATGATTCCCTCTTTAAAAGGAATATAGGGATACAAAAAGCTGATGGTTTTTTCATTCTTTAGCTAATCTTAATCTATATTAGTAAAGAGAACCTTTTTTCAAAGGTCGGTGTTCGCAAAATGTTTAAATAGAGATTCTCTAAATTTCAATCAACCTTCTATTTCATAGAAAGTTCTAAGAACCCGTTAACTTCGTGCGGAGCGGACCTGTCATGTCACCTAACAATGGCAACAACGGTAAGTCATCAACGTTTACTGTTGATGATTTGGCTAGGGCGATTAGGAATAGCATCGACAGGAATGGCATGCCTGAAGATCAAGCGAAAGCGATGGCTACTCACATCATGAATTTCTTCGGATACAGCGAACGGATTATCGATAATATCCTTGAGCCCGAAGACAGAGATGCGTTTTACATGCTTGAGGACACTGGCATCTTGACAACCGAGCGGGAAGAAACTACGCTATATGATGGAAGAGAATGGAGGATCCATTATTGGCTTTTCAGGAAAGAGAGGATACTCGAATTGCTTGAGATGAATGGATCGAATAAGCATTTCGATAACGAAGTCGATTCTGTGTACGATGAAATTCCAGATGATGTCTGGCAAAGAAATTGAATGATTCGTCATTCAAGTCTGACGGTTTTTGGCATCATCGATAAGTCAACAATTTCGATGACCTCTCCGAAAGGGTATTGTTTGACTCTCAAATGTCATGGATGAAATGGATCTTTTCCCGTATCGTCCGAGGCCTGGTCAGCGCGAAATCGTCGAGGATATTGTCGCTGCGGTAAGGAATAAACAACACATTATCATCGAATCCGGTACGGGGAGTGGAAAGACGATCTGCGCGCTTGTAGGTTGTTTGAGTGCGTCCCTCGATACTGGAAAAAAGATTCTGTATTTAACGCGGACAAACTCTCAGCAACAGCAGGTGCTGAAAGAGCTCAGGCGAATTAACGGGATACGCCCTGTCTATGGTCTAGGTCTCCAGGGGAGGCAAAGTACGTGTCCGCTTGCTCGGCGGGACCCTGAATTGAGGTCTGGTACGCCGGAGGAGCTTTCGAGGCTCTGCGCAGAAAAGAAGAGGCGCACGGTCGATGAGCTCGAAGGCGGGTGCAGGTTTTACGAAGAAACAATCGCGACACCTTTTGATGAAATCGAGAGATATGTGTTTTCTGAGATACCCACTGTGGAAGAATTTGTGGATTACTGCGACGGAAGGGGTATCTGTCCGTACGAACTTGCGAAAGAGCTAGCATCAAAAGCGGTGGTCGTGACAGCGCCTTATGCGTACTTCTTCGTTCAATTCATCCGGGATGCACTCCTCGACTGGATGTCAGTGCCGATTTCTGATTTGGTTGTCGTTGTTGACGAAGCTCATAATCTGCTGGATTATGCGAGAGAAGTGAGAACGCTGAATCTATCAAGGAAATCGTTACGGCATGTGGAGAGGGAAGTGGATGAGTTTGGGGACCTCGAGATTCTTGACGGGGTCAGCATCCTTGACATCGTGTCAGTAATGCACGAAGCCCTCGATTCAGCGGTCGAAGAGTATCTTCTTGATGAGGACGGATTACTGCCAACGAATTTTCTTGAGGAGCGTCTATTGCATGCCTTCACCCTCACATCAAAGATGTTGGAGTTGGCAACAAGAGAGTTAATGGTGCAGGGAGAGATAATTAGGGAAAGGAAAAAGGAAGCAGGGCGATTACCAAGGTCCTACATCTTCTCGCTCGGCGCCTTTCTCAATTTTTGGATGAATATTGAGGAGCGTTACTACGTAAAGCTCATCCTCGGTGGTGACAACCCATCATTTGAGAGCTATTGTCTGGACCCATCGATTGCGTGTGCTCCTCTCCTCGAATGCGCCGCTACTGTTCATATGTCAGGTACGCTCTCCCCTCTGAATGAATATAGGGATTCTATTGGCCTTCCTCTTAATTCGCCCATGAAGTCTTTTCCATCCCCTTTTCCTAAAAGGAACCGTAAGATTCTTTTTGTCGATGACGTAACGACTAAATACGAAGATCTCGCGCAGGACCAGGAGATCGTGGAGAAGATTGAGGATTATATCGTGAACATCTGTAACGGGGTAAGACGGAATACCGTCGTCTTCTTTCCTTCTTTCAACCTTCTGCAGCGTCTTCTCTCGAATGGAATCTTGTATCGAATCAAACGAAAGGTTCACGTCGAAGAGCGTGGCATGAGCCAGAGTGAGTTGATGGAGACGGTGACGCGGTTCAGGGAAGGCGCAGAGCAGGGCGCCGTGCTTTTCGCCGTTGTTGGGGGGAGGGTTAGCGAAGGTCTCGATTTTCCAGATCGAGAGCTTGAACTCGCATTTGTCGTAGGAATTCCTTATCCCAAGCCAACGGCTAAACAGAGAGCCCTTCTCCATTATTATGAAATGAAGTTTGGTCGAGGGTGGGAATACACGGTGAGGGCGCCTGCCTATCGCCGGATGCTTCAGGCCATTGGAAGGTTGATCAGAACGGACACGGATATCGGCGTTGCCATCATACTCGATCGAAGGGCAAGACAATTTTCTGACCGTATCGAACTCGAGCTCACGCAAGATCCCCTTGGTGATGTACTCCGCTTCTTTGAAGAAAGAGAAAAGGAACGAAGAGTTTCAACTGAAGCCACGAAGATGCGAAAAGTTGATACGAAGAGTTCGGGATAAACGGCCTGATGGATTTGTTGCATGTCGCCCTGAGCGGCCTGTGGTTGATGCTCCCCTCTCTGATTCCTAACCCCGCCGCAGTGGTCTTTGGTGGTGGGCCTCCCGTTGATTTTGGCAAGAGTTTCCGCGGGAAGAGAATCTTCGGTGATGGTAAAACGTGGCTCGGCCTCATCGGTGGCGTCTCGGCCGGGGTGTCTTTGGGCATTCTCATGCTTATGATCGCATTCAGTTTCGACCCGCAGAACTTTTGGGGTTTCGAGTCTTGTTCAAGAGGTCTTGGCATCATCTTCCTACTATCATTAGGCTCCCTGCTTGGCGATATGGGGGGATCGTTCATTAAACGGCGTCTCGGCATTGAAAGAGGTGCGAAGGCGCCAGTACTCGATCAATATGACTTCCTCGTTGGGTCGATCGTCCTCGTGGTCATCTTTTATCCAGATTGGTTCATCAATAACTTCATTGCCGGCGAACGCATTTTATCGCTGGTCGTGTTGATCGCTGCCGTTCCGATTCTTCACAGAGTCGTCAATATCATAGGGTACAAATTAGGTAAGAAGAGTGTTCCTTGGTGATTTCATGCAGGGAGTCAAGGATGCATTGTTAAATTGCGGAGCCCTTATGTACGGCGATTTCACCCTCGCGTCGGGGAGAAAGAGCGGATATTATATCGACATCAAAAAGGCGACTACAGACCCTTCCGTCCTTTCAATTATCGCGGATGGTATGTATTCAGTTTTGACAAAGCGAAACATAAAATATGATAAGATCGCGGGTGTAGTACTTGGATCGGTACCTCTTGCAGTCGCGCTCTCTCTCAAAACAGGTGTCCCCTTCCTCATGGTCCGGAAAGAGAGGAAGGATCACGGTACTGGGAAAATGA
Source organism: Methanomassiliicoccales archaeon (assembly GCA_029907465.1). Taxonomy (NCBI): domain Archaea; kingdom Methanobacteriati; phylum Thermoplasmatota; class Thermoplasmata; order Methanomassiliicoccales; species Methanomassiliicoccales archaeon. The sequence continues at coordinate 103,608 of JARYLV010000003.1, read as the reverse complement.
TTGAAGGATCTATTGAAGTAGGTGATCGCGTGGTTGTTATTGAGGACGTCGTCACCTCCGCTCGTTCGGCTGCGGAAGCGGTGATGTTACTAAGAGAGAACGGGGCAGTTGTTGATTTTGTTATTGCCGTCGTCGACAGGGAAGAGGGTGGGAGAGATTTTCTGAGCTCGATAAATGTCGAACTCATACCCCTTCTCAGTTCAACTGATTTGCTGGGGAAACAACATGCGTTTTGACCCCCATTGTCGGCGCTGTCGCTTGTCATCATCTCGGACGCAGGTTGTTCCACCAGAGGGCGATATGAATTCGCCGATATGCTTTCTCGGGGAGGCACCCGGGGAAAAGGAGGACAAGACTGGTAGGCCTTTCGTTGGCAGGGCTGGCAAGATGCTCGACCGCATTATGGAAGAAGTTGGACTTTCGAGGAAAGAAGTCCTGATCACGAACGTTGTGAAATGTAGGCCGCCAAATAATAGAAGGCCTAAAAAGGATGAAATGAGCGCCTGCCTCCCATTCCTTATGGAAGAACTGGTCGGGAAGAAAGTCATTATTGCGATGGGCCGGACTGCATGTCTTAATCTGCTTGGTCGAGATGTGAAACTAGAAGAAGAGGCGAATAGGATTCTGCAGGTGGCAATCGGAAACACAATGTCACTCGTTATTCCGACGTATCACCCGGCCGCTTGTCTTTACAGCGCGCGTGCAAGAGAAGCACTGAGGAGGAGCGTTGAAATTGCAAAGGAGTATTTGCCAGAAATGGTAAATGATGAGGATTAATGTCCAGAGAACCTTTTTCTGAATAGAAACGAGAGATTCTGCCAACCATCTTTCCACGATGAAAGTTTAACCTCTCCTATCCTTTTCCTGTACTCGATTGGCAATTCTATCGCACGGGTTTTCTTGAACGCCTCGATCTTGATCTCCTCAGAAAAGGGCATACCGTCGCTGGTCAAATTCATCTTGCTCAAGCATTCCTTTCTGAAGACCCACATACCTGATTGTGAATCTTTGACGCGGATTCCGAAAAGAATGTTCGTCGTGGCTGTCAGAATCCTGTTTCCAATCCGGTGCTTAAGGCTCATCGCACTTTCCTCCATCTTACCAAACCGGTTCGTTGTGATAAATTCAATGTTTTCCTGAAGGAGAGTACCAATGAGTCGAGGAATCATTTCTGCGGGATATGAGGAGTCGGCGTCAAGTGTCACAAGGATATCGCCCTTCGCCATTTGAAAACCTGTCTTGTAAGCTCTACCATATCCTCTTCTAGGTTCCTCGATAACAACTGCTCCTTTGTCCATCGCAATCTCTCTTGTTCTGTCCCGTGAATTTGTATCAACCACAAGGATTTCGTACTGATAATCCGTGTTTCTCATTGCTAAATGGACGTCATCGATGACTTTGCCGATTGATTCTTCTTCATTCATCGTCGGGATGATGATCGAAACTTTCAGCTGAGCCCCCCGGCCTCTGATTTGTCTTCTCATTAAAAATAAGTTTTTATTTCAGTGTTTGCAGGGTAATCGCCTCTTATTTCTTTCCGTATGGGCCCTTATCGCCAAAGAATTTGAATGCGATATAACCCATGAGGGCGCATGTGAGTCTCATCAATGACCATGCGTTAACTTTTTGTTTGAACATTTTGATTGGATCATAGGAACTCCAGAGTCTGCCGTGCTTGAATGTGAGCTGTTTTCTACCGACACCGTTCCAAAAAGCCTGTCTAAAAAATTTGTAGACAGTGCCTTTCGTCCTGTGGTAAACAATCGCATTGGGGTTGTATCTAATTGAGTATCCTGCTTCAACGGCTCTGTAATTCAGATCAATGTCTTCTGCTGTGATGAACCAGGGATCAAATCCGCCCACTTTCTCGAGAACCTCTCTGCGAAATGCCATATTGCAACTTGGAAAGGAAACATCAAATCCTCTATGATATAATTCGACACGTTCTAAATCCTCCCACGCTTCAGGTCCCAAATTAATCGTCCTCCCTGCGACGATATCAGCCCCTTCTACAATCGTTTTTCTGAGTTCTTTGACCCAGAAAGGATTAACAATACAATCACCCCCCGTAAATGCGATAATTTCTCCAGCTGCCTTCGAAATGCCGTAGTTCGTACTTTCCCCCCTTGTCCCCCACTTAACGTAAAGTTTGATGAATGGATACCTCTCGGCGTATGCCTTCACGATTTCTCGCGTTCTATCCTTGCTGTTTGCGTCTACTACAATGATCTCTACCGGCATTTCTTGAATTACGAGGCTGTCCAGAAGATCGGATATGTTCCTTTCCTCGTTCATTACATTAAGAACAACGCTGACAAGCATCTATCGCTGGATAAGCTCTCAGAAGCTTATCACAATTTCGATGAACTCTATTGATCGTTGATTTGGTGGCAGGTTGTTTTCGACAATATAATTTAATTTAAAGACTCTGGTCGCATAGTTCGACAATAAATATTAATGCCCAGATTGCATTGGTCGATGAAAATGAAGCTCTTTGCCAAGTATTATTCAATTGAGGATTGCACGATCGGGGAAGGAACAGTTGTAAGGGAATTTGTAAATCTTTACGGCTGTACGATCGGTCGAGATTGCAAGATCGCTGCATTTGTTGAAATTCAAAGGGGGGTGAAAGTCGGGGACAGATGCAAGATCGAGGCGTTCTCTTACATACCTTCAGGTGTTGTGATCGAGGACGAAGTCTTCATCGGGCCACACGCTGTTTTTACAAACGACATTCGTCCGAGAGCAGTTGGTGAATGGAAGATTATTCCAACGCTCGTAAAACGCGGTGCATCGATAGGAGCTGGTGCTGTGATTATTTGTGGGGTTACCATCGGCGAAAACGCGATGGTTGGTGCGGGAGCTGTTGTTACAAAAGATGTCCCCCCAAATACGCTTGTAGTCGGAAACCCAGCCAGAGTGGTGAAAAAATTGGAAGATCGTAATGGGGGTGGGATCGACGAATAGAATACCATTAAGTAAGCCAGTGATCACGGATGAAATGATCGAAGCGGCAATTTATGCGCTGAGGAACGAGAGACTTGTTCTCGGAGAGAGTGTTTATCGCTTCGAGGAAGCATTTGCTAGGTACATCGGAACCGATTATGCGATTTCAGTTTCCTCTGGAACCGCTGCACTCACTCTCTCACTTCTCGCACTTAACATTAAGAATCAAGAGGTCATCACCACACCCCTTTCTTTCATCGCGACGGCAAACTCGGTTGTCCACGCTGGTGGAATCCCAAGATTTTCCGATGTTTCAGACCAGGACTTTAACCTCAACCCTGACGAGATCCCAAAGACGATTTCCAAAAAAACTTCGACGATTCTTCCAGTTCATCTTTTTGGATATCCATGTCAAATGGATGAAATCTGTGAGATTGCGCGAGCGAGAGAACTGAGGATTGTCGAAGACGCCGCCCAGGCGCATGGTGCTATATATAAAGGGAAAAAGGTGGGCTCAATCGGGGATCTCGGTTGTTTCTCTTTTTATTCTTCAAAGAACATGACTGTGGGGGGAGATGGAGGCATGGTGACGACCAACGATGATTCCCTGGCAAAAACAATCGCCAAACTACGGGATTGCGGGCGAACCTCCCGATATCTTCACGATGTTTTAGGGTTCACCGCGCGTCTTAATACGGTTAATGCGGCGATTGGTCTCGTGCAACTAAAATATCTGGACGAATGGAATGAGAAGAGGAGGGCCATAGCAAGATATTATATGAAACATCTCCAGGATTTACCGGAGATCAAACTCCCGCCGATGGGTACAAACGATGTCCAACCCGTTTTCCATCTCTTGGTGATACGGTGCAAGAAAAGGGATGAACTGGCAAGACACCTCGAGTCTAAGGGAGTTGAATGTGGGATCCATTATCCAGTTCCGATCCATCTCCAGCCGATATATGTTGAGGCCTTTGGCTACTCATCAGGGATGTTCCCTGTGAGTGAAGCTCTCTCAAGGAGTCTTTTATCTCTACCGATGTTCCCAACCCTTTCCCTTGATGATGTCAAGTATGTGTGCGAGGAGATTTTCAATTTCTACGGAGGATCAGGAGCATGAGACGATTTGAAGTCGGGGTCATCGGCGTCGGATATTGGGGGAGGAAGATCGTCGACGAGTACAGCGGGATACCAGGGGTAAGGGTTCGGGGCGTCGCCGATATTGATGAGAAAAACCTGGAATATTGTAAGGATCGGTACGGTGTCGAGGTGGTCACTCGGGATTATCACGAGATACTCGCCGATGATTCAATCGTCGCCGTGAACGTCTGCGTACCCAATGCTCTACACTACCAAGTCTGTAAGGACGCACTTGAGGCTGGCAAACACGTCCTTGTAGAAAAACCGATGACTTTGACATCTGTAGAAGGCCAAAAACTCGTTGAAATCGCGGAGGAGAGGAACCTGACGCTCTCTGTAGGACACATTTATCGGTTCAACAATGCACTGCAGGAGGTGAAAAGGCTTATCGGAGAGAGATTTTTTGGGCGTATTTTCTTCATGAACCTCTATTGGGTGAACTTCGAACCTCCTTATCCGGATCGGGACGTCATCGTCGATCTGGCCCCTCATTATTTCGACATTATCAACTTCTTATTGGGTGTTTGGCCGAAGAAGATCACCTGTGTTGGTCGCCCGTTCAGAAGAAAAGAGATGGAAGAAACGGCATACATCATCTCAGAGCTGCCTTCCGGTGAGATTGCGAGCGCTTCACTGAGCTGGCTAGCACCAAAGAAAGTGAGGCAGATCGAGATCGTCGGTGAAAGGCGTTGCTGCGTCATCGATGCGGTCGGTCAGGAAGTGACGGTCTACGAGAGTGGATACTGGTACAAACTTGGAATCGAGAGGAATAATACGATAAGGACGGAACTCTTGCATTTTATCAAATCCATCGGTGACCCGCATACTGAGACAATGAATAGTGGATTCGTTGGCGTGAAGACAGTAGAGATGATCGAGAAAGCGAAGCAATCGATGATGGAAGGGAAGACGATTGACACTCACGTATAGGAGAAAGGCGCCGGCCGAGAAAACCGTTCTCATGCTTCTATCAAACGAATACAGGCCAGATCCAAGAGTTGAGAAGGAAGCACTTACTCTCTTGGGTGAAGGATATAGAGTTAGAATAATTTGCTGGGATCGCAGGTGCAAGCAGGCGATAAATGAATCTTCCAATGGAATCGAAATCCGAAGGATTAGGACCCTGCCAGTTAAGGACATTGGATCGCTCGTTCTCAATTTCCCATTCTTCATGGTGAAGATGATTCTTAGAGCGTTGAAAACGAGTTGTGATATAATTCATTCCCACGACTTTGATACGCTCCTCCAGGGCATGATAGTTTCAAGACTCAGGGGTGTTCCACTCATTTACGATGCTCACGAGCATTATGCGAGTATGGTTTTCGAAGATGTCCCACCTTTTTTATCAAACCTCCTTGATTCAATGGAGAAATCGCTCATCGGCAAAGCGGATGTTGTCATTACTGTGAATGAAAAAGTCGCGGAAATCCTTCGTGATCATTCTCACGTTGAACCAGTGATCGTCATGAATTGCATCGATCTCCCCGATTTTCCCAACAACGCGAGACGCCCGCCAGGAGAGCTTGAAAAGCTCGTTGTTTTTTACGGTGGAAGCTTGGAACCACTTAGATATTTGTTAGAGGTCGCCAATCTTGCAGTTTCCTCTCAGTCTTTCATTTTTAAGATTGCGGGATCTGGCCGTCTTGCAAGCCAGCTCGAAAAAATATCTCAAGCGTCCTCGAATGTTGAATTTCTTGGATATTTGCCGCATGATAAATTGTTGGACGAACTGAAAAAAGCTGATGTTGCATTGTGTCTTTTAGATCCCAGGAACAGGAACAACAGGATTGGAACCCCCAACAGGTTGTTTGAGGCGATGGCCCTGGGCGTTCCTGTTATAGCATCGGAGGGCACACTGGCAGGAGATATTATCAGGAAATATTCATGCGGGATTGTCATCGAATGGACTGAGCAGAATTTCCTTCAAGCGATCAATGCGTTGAGGGATCCCATTGTCCGTATGAAGTTTAGTTCTAACGCTCGCGCAGCGGCTGAAAGAGAATACAACTGGGATTTAATGAAATCCCGTCTCATCGAAGCTTACTCCTCTTTTTAAATAAGAAGGTCGATTTTTAATAATCATCGATTTTTCCTGCGAAGCTCCGAGTTAAGGTATTCCTTCATCCCGCTGGGACTCACAACACTTAGGAAGTAATTGATATCATCTCTGGTGAATTCCCTCAGTAAGAAGAGAATTGTCACAAATATACCAAACGACACAATCCCATATCCGACGAGATCATACCATCTCATCAGCGGCCAAATGAAATTCACAAAATAGAGGATACAACCTGTGATAATCCCAGCAACGATGTGGAGAAGGATTCGTGGATTCGACCGTGTGTTCGTCAGTCTTTTCACAACTAGCCTGGTCACGACAAACACGGTGCCGACTGTCACCACATTCGCAATCGCGGCACCGGTCGCTCCCAACCCAAGCATAGTGATGCCATTTATACTTGGGGGGACTAGGATTAGGAGCATTAATAGATTGACGGAGAGTGACACAAGTGTCAGCTTTGCAGTAATATCGGGCCGATCGACAGCGTTAATCTGGCTTGCGTAAACGCCATTTAACAATCCAAGCAGCATGGATAACGATAGGAATCTCAGAGGTCCGCTCGCCTGGACAAAATTCTCTGCAAAAAGGATCAAAGCGATTTCGGAAGGGAATAAGAAAACGACAACGACTATAGGAATCGCGATCATCGAAATGTATCTCTCCGCCATCTTTGTCTTTTTTCTGACTTCAATGAGATTGCCAGCTTTGTGCATTCTGGAAAATGTTGGGAAGGTGATCGTCGAAACAGCAACGCCAATTACACTGAATAGACCAAGAGTTGATTGGCTGGCGGAATAGAAGCCGACATGTGCATCGCTCCAGAACAATCCGATCAAGAGTTTGTCTGCGTTGGCAGATATCGCTCCCATTATCGAAATCAGTGCGATTGGAAAAGCAAATTTAACGTAGGATTTGAAGAGTGTGGGTTTTACAAATCGATACTGTCCCCTCATGAGGATCGCGAGGCTGGTGATTGCAACTGTCAGCCCACCAAGGACGTACGCATAGGCAATGTAGGTGGCGTCGAGTCTGCTGATCGAAATGATTGCAATAAGTGGGATTCTTACCAATGGGTCCATTATCACAGAGACCTGCGTTTTCGCGGTTTCGACCCTTCCATCAAATGTCGTAGTGGCGATTGAAGCAAGGTCGTAAAAGACCGAATAAAGGATGAATAACATGATCAGTTCGAGGGTCGACTGTGAGAATCGTTCGCCAGAAAACGACGACCAAAGTAGTACTGATGCTATGATCGTCAATATCATTATACTTGTCAAGATGGTCTTCACTACGAGAAAAGTACTCAAGCAGTCGTGGATGTCTTTTCCTTCTGATACGCGCTTTATGTGTGCAGCGTTGAAGCCAAGATCAGCCACTGCATTGAATGTATTGACAAATGAGAGGGTCCACGCAATGCTCCCGTAAACATCGGGCGCATAGTACCTCGTCATGAAGTAAAGACCCACGAACGCGAGTCCTGCCGAAGCGAATCGTGAAAGAACGATGAGGAAAGATTTACGCCCTATCAAGATATCATTTGACGGGGATAGGCTGGTCTCTATTTAACATTGTTCCTTTCAGCACTTGGAGAGATCAAAATCGAGTTAAAAATCATTAAATCAATCTGATCTCCATTTCTATTTTTGATGGTTAGTCGATGCCCTGGACGTTACCATTCTGCTTTTTTTTGAACTTAATCCTTCTGGTTAATTATTTAACGGGCTCAAACTTTCTTGAGCTGGACTCGTTTTAAAAAACCATTTTAAGGGATGATTCATCATACTTGGAAAATAGTCTCTGACTGGGATTAGTCCCTCCCCCGTGCGATTCTCATAGAATTCTGGAACGAGGAAATCACACTGCACCAATTAATACTGCAATCCCAATCGTCAGCAAGATAAATAGTGAAATGCTTGCATACCGAAAGTCCTTTTCCAGGAGGAAAACAGCAAGAGCTATTATGACCCTCATCAGCGGCGTTGCGATGAGCAGTACAATGCCTACATTCAAAATTGCGACAGGGTTCCCTTTTAACATTTCACCGGGAATCTGATCAATTGGTATCGTGATATCGTTCCAACCGGATGGGGAGACAAAGAGGGCGGCAAGGCCTATAATTAGTAGTGAAACGCTGAGGACCATACCGCTTAGTAGAACCCCTCTCACGTATGAATCCAGTTTCCCCCTATCTTCCATCGATTTCTCACCCCGTCGGTAGGATTCCCATGCCGCGAAGGAACATGAGTATCGCGATTGAGATCATCACGACCGCAAAAAATTTCCTCAAACCCGTTCCGGTCGCCAAATAAGCGATGCGCGATCCTATAGTTGCCCCAAAGAAGACGCCAACTGCGACGATCGCACTAACGGTCGGCGACAAAAAGCCATAGCCATAATAGATCAGCGCACCTGTGAGGGCTGTGACACCAATCATGAAATTGCTCGTCGCGGTAGCTGCTTTCATCGGGACACCCATCCAAATGTTCATCGCGGGAACCTTGACCAAACCTCCGCCGACACCGAGAAGACCAGACATGATGCCGGCTCCGGCACTCGCCACTAACCCCCGATCAATGTTTTTCACTTCGTATGTGACCTCTTTGTTCAGCCTGCGATCAAAAAATCTACCCCTAATTCTGAAAGATTTTTGTCCAGCTCCGTCTGGAGCGGGTGGCGTCAGACGCTCTGGCCTGCGAATCATATAGATCGCGCCATAGACAAGGAAAACTCCAAATGCAATCGCAAGAAGATGCTGATTCGCATAAACGGCGACAAGGGCACCGATGATCGAGCCCAGTGTTGTCGCTGTTTCCAAAATCATCCCGAGTCTGATGTTCGTCAGCCTCTCGTGAACATAATGTGATGCAGCGCCTGTCGATGTCGCAATGACACCGATGAGGCTTGCCCCAATTGCCACTTGGATCTGATAACCGAAGACAAGTGTAAGGGCCGGAATGATGATGATGCCCCCGCCTAGACCTAATAAAGACCCGAGAAGGCCTGCAATAAGTGCGAAAACGATCAGTCCGACGAAGACGATTAATTCCATTGATAACCGCCTAACAATTCTCCGACATATCAATGTCTGATAGATAACTGTTGCTTAGCCATCTGAAGAGAAGGGATCATTCCTGCTGGTACACGGACGCTGCTCAAATATAATCGTATGTGCTTCACATCAAAATGATGTCGCTCCTCCTCGTTCGTTATGCTGAGGTCGGTCTCAAGAGTGAGTCGGTCAGAAACCAATTTGAGCGGATTCTTGTCAACAACATCCTTGACTCCTTTGCAAAAGAAGGTATTGAATGTCTCGTCGAGCGAGAGCGGGGGAGGATTTTTGTTGAAACCCGCGATATCGATCGCGCAATCAAGTGTCTGAAGAGGATTTTCGGAATCGCATCGATTAGTTCTGTTACGAGTTGTAGCAGTGAACTCGAAGAAATGCGATCATTTGCCGTTGAATATTCTGCACCTCTTCTCACGCAGGGGAGCACTTTTGCGCTGCGTGTGCGACGTACTGGCAGCCATGATTACAGCAGTATGGATGTTGCCAGAGAACTTGGGGCTGCAATCCTTGAGTCACATAAAGATAGGGCGATCAGTGTCGACCTCGCTTCGCCTGATATCGAGATATTCGTGGAGATTCGTGGAAGTAGAGCCTATTTTTTTTCAGAATACATCCCTGGTCCAGGCGGTCTTCCTTTAGGTTCCCAGGGAAAGGTTCTAGCCATTGTTAATCGAGAAAGAGATGTCGTGGCCGCGTGGCTTATGATGAAGAGGGGCTGTCGCGTGATCGTCCTGTCTGATTCGAGGGAATTGATAAAAATTCTCGAGGCTTGGAGTCCACGTCTTACGATCGAACAATCTGGCCAAGTCGAGCAATGTGTCCGGAAGTACAGGGCACTAGCGGTCGTTTTTGGCTACGGCAGCAGTGAAATGGAAGAGATAAAGAAGGTCAAATTATCAGTGCCTGCTTTCTTTCCACTGATTGGATTTGATGACCAAGAGGTTGGGAAGAAATTTAAGGAGATCAGCGCCTGATTTTACTTACCCTGTCTGTTATGGGCGCCGATTGATGGTCTGACTTTCTCCGCACCTCTGCCTTTGTGTCTAAGCCCTCTTCCTTTCTTTCCAGCCGAGGTGAGCCCGCGATACACTCTTCCCTTATTCGCGGGGTCGCATATCCAGTTGATTTTTGGATCACTCTTTATCACGGGGTGATGTGGATCGACCATAATGATCTCAAACCATTCGTGCTTGCCGTCACTCCCGACCCAGTATGAATTCAGAACCTCAAGGTTGGGGTATTTCTTTGCCGCTCTCTCTTCAGCAATTCTCTGTAAGCTCTTTCCAGCTGTGATCTTCACAATCCCGCGGCGCTTCGCCCTTCTTCCTTTCCTTATCTTTCTTTTTTGAAGCGCACCTTTTCTCACTCTGCCTCTGACGAGTACATAGCCTTGTTTCGCTTTGTAACCGAGTTTCCTTGCCCTGTCCAGTCTTGTTGGATAATCAATCCGACAGAAATTCTCTTCTCTTCTCCACTGTATCAACCTTTCGAACTGTAGTTGTTTGACATACGATTCATCTGGATCGTTCCACGCTTCGGCGATATAGTGGTAAATGCTTTTACCAGAAACGAGCTGGGGGGATTCGCTCCCCTCGCCAGAAGATTCCTTTTCTTCAAAATTTCCATGATTCTCTGCCATGTCGTCACCTGCCGTAATATGCGGCGTTTACGGATTCACCCAGAAGGGCACATCTCCAGCGCGACCGCGTCGCGCGACTTGATGCCGCAGACGTGATATCGATATATAAATTTTTGTCTGAAATGCACATTGATCAAACCATAATGCCAAATGCCAGCGACGTCACATGAAGTCTTCTAGACTAAGTTTTCTTTGTGTCTTCTTCGGTTGTTGTCTTTCTTTTTCTTCGCGTTTCGCTCTTTCAAACGACTCGTCGAAGAGTGTGAACTGCTGCGACCCCATCATCAGACTCCGCTCGTCCCATCCAAATACTTCAGTTGCGCGTGCAACGGTCTGAGCAAGTCTCTCCGCGTAGTAGCGCCAGTCGGGTGTCCCAGAGAATTTCTTGCCGCTAATGTACGGCTCGACCTCCTGTGGGGTCTTGTTGGAGTCGGTGACGATCCAGGAGACTTTCATACCTGGAACGAACTCATACCCTAGGGCCATGAGTTTCTTAGCCGCTTGAACCGTAGCCTGGCTATCCGGGTCTTTATATTGGTTGAAGGGTTTGCATGATCTCGAAATGACAAGCTTCTCAATCGGGACTTTCCCCGTCAGTGTATCTGCGACCGCCTGTCGCGCGACTTTCACGGCCTCTTCTGGTTTTCCGTCGAGAATCTGCTCAAAAACGCGCATGAGAACCTCGCTTTGAAGGTCGAAAGAATCGGTTCTTCTCACCTCGTACCCTCTGATCAGTATTTCTTCATTGGGCCAGATCACTCTGCCTACGTACCTCTTTTTCTTTCCATGTGTGAAAAGCGGCTCGATGATTTTTTCAAATTCAAGCGATCGACCTTCGTTCGAGAATCTCGCCGCGATTTCCTGTCCGAATTTAATCGTCTCTTCGAGGTTCTGATATGGAGATTGGACAAAGATCGAGTCCGTGTCAGAATAAATGACCTTATGCCCTTCCCTTTCAAGCTCCGCGATGATACCCTTGATTGTTTCGCGCGCAAAGGCTGTAATCGAGCCACCGATCTTCCGGTCAGTGAACCTATAGAAGGAGGAGGCGAAGACGCCATAAAACGCGTTCATGAGAACCTTGATCGCAGCTTGCAGTCCATCGTAATACTTGTATTCTTCAATGCTCTTCGCTTCCTTCATTCTTCTTTTGATTTCATCACGATCTTTCATTAACTTTGTTAGTATCTGGGGGAGCAAACCTTCTTTCTGCTCTTTACTGAGAAAGCGAACACCTGTCGGACTGACGATATCTCCGTTTTCATTCAGTGTTGTGAAGCAGATGTTTTTTGAGATGATGAGCGAGGGATACATTGATTTGAAGTCGAGTATGCATACCCAGTGGTATATTCCCGGCTCAATTGTATGGACATACCCACCTTCGATCGTCTCCTCGTCTTCAGAGCTTCCAGTCAAGGGAACTCCAACAGGAGGGCGCTGACGATCAGCGGCCCTGATGAGTATTGAGTCGATAAGTTGCGAAGCACCGGAATTGAGTACGTCATCAACTGGCAGGCGCGAAACGGTGGCGAGGTCCATGCTTTTCCTCAGAATATCAACGGTCTCCAGAATGCGCAATGACAGTTCAGCATCTTTCAGACAATACTTAAGGACTTTATCTCTATTGGATATCCATTCCTCGTCGATCTTCCTTGGGTCAACATCGATCTTCTCCTCTCCAAGTAGTAATTTGGCGACATGATTGAGTGTTTCTTGCTTAGGTTTGAGTTGTATTTTTGTTGCCCACCATGCATCCGCAACCAATCTCCCAGTAAGTCGCCAGAACCGGTTCATGATCGATCTGGGCTCACTCAGATCCCTCCCCCACTGTAGTCCCGGAATACCGTGCGCTTTCGCCCTCTCAATGATAATTGGGATATCATAGCCGTCGATGTTGTACCCAGTCACCACATCTGGATCCTCACTCTGCATCACTTTGGAAAAAGATTCAATGATCTCTTTCTCCTCTCCAGTCAAGGGTTCTCCGTGACGAATCTTTCCGTTCTCCTTGATCGCGTAGCAAATTGTATAAATATGATTATCTTTGATGCTGTTCTCAACATCGAAAGCCAGTATCTTCAATTTCGGGTTAAATGACGGAATTTCTTCGAAGCGCGGCCTACCGTCTACCCGATCCATGTCGACAACGATATCTGTTGTGTAACCGGTCTTATCCCTTTCCTGGCCGAAAACGCGGATGCATGCGGGGATGTCAAAGTCATAAATAAATCGGTTGTGGAAGGGGATATCAGCTGCGAGGACTTCGAAATTCATGCGTTTCAATCGTGATCTGTACTCGGGGACAGTCCAGGGAAACTTGAGAACGACCTTTGCAGCCTTGTTCACCTTCCCCCTGTGGAAAAGTTCTATATCTTCGATATCGACGACATTAGGATCTTTTTTTAGTGATTCAATCACTTCTCTCGTTGGTTCGATGACATGAAAATATGGAAGGAATCCAGTAAATCTGATGGCAATCGACCTGCCCTCGGTCGTCTTTCCATACATCTCAATCGTGATGTTGTCGTCTGCGTTCCTTCGGTACGACGCCGTAAGAAGTCTTACGTCCCAGCTACCCACATCAATCACTTTCTCGCAACGATAGTTATTACATCACCATTTTGCAATATATAATCATGACCAACTGTCCTATGCGTTCTCGCATTAATCGCCCTCACGAAATTGTCACCAAGTTCTGTATGTATTTTATACGCGAGATCTCTCGCATTGCTCCCTCTTTTCACGAGGTACGCGTCTGGTAGGACATTTCCATCATGATCAGTGAGCTTGTTATCGTCTTCGACTGGATAGACAACGATCATGTCGAGAAGGTCGTATACCGCTTTTTCTAGGCAAGTCTGTACACCGGTTCCATGACCGCACTTTTTCATGACCTTTGCGAAGTAATCGAGCGCCTTTTTTTGGCTCTCGTTGAGTTTCTGGGGATCGACGATCGTGAAATCTTTGTCACCAGGTATATATCGGACCAGTCCTGCCTTGGCGGCTCTCTTAAGTCCGAGTTCCGATTCTGCGCATACGGGGATCGTGATGTAGCCCTCGAGATTCATCAAACGCGATAGCTGGACCTCGTTCGCAACATCGGCTTTGTTAAGCGCGATGATCATCGGCTTACTTTGTTTCCTTATTGCGTCTGCTAATCTCAGAAGATCTGCGTCTTGCCAGTACATGGGGTTGTCCGGCAATCCTGCGTTCTTTATGGCCATGATGACGTCAGTCTCTGATACCCCGAGCCCCGTCAATCGCTCATGAAGGGCCTTCTCAATCTTCATGCCTTCGAGGTGCGCTTGTCTCGCCACCTTCGCAAACCCTTTTTCGAGGATTCCTTTTATCCAGTATGCTATTTCCCGCTCAAGGAATCTGATGTCTAGAAGCGGGTCGTGAGAACCAGGTGGGAGTTTATTCCCCTCCTCATCCGTACCGCCGCTTGCGTCAACAATATGAATGAGGGCTGCTGCCTGCCGTAAATCGTCTAGAAATTTATTACCTAGTCCCCTGCCCTGCCATGCATCTGGTACAAGCCCTGCCACGTCGAGAAGTTCAATTGGTACGAGCCTAATTCCGTTTTCGCAGGCAGAATTTCTCGGATTGCACTTGATACCAAACTCAGTGTGGGGGCACTTTGCCCGGATGTAGGCAACTCCCCTGTTCGGTTTAATAGTCGTAAATGGGTAGTCTGCAATCTCCACCGTCGCCAAGGTTGCCGCAGAGAAGAAAGTTGACTTCCCCACGTTAGGTTTGCCGACGATACCGATTTGCATGTTATCGGTTGCATATAGATGCCCATGTAAAAATCATTATCTCTGATAGCACAACTCTATAAGTGAAATCTTTTTGCCTGAAAGAATGAGCCCTTTTAAAAGTTTATGCGACAGCGACAGATCCAGTATTTAGGCAATGCGATTCCTCATAGCGAAGGAATTTTTCTGCCCTTGTTTCACCTAGCAAGAGAAAATATCGCCACGAGAGGTTGATGATGCATGCATATTGTGAACGAACAAAGATCAATAAACGGGAGCTCTCAAACCATTTGAGTAATACAGTGGAACTTGAAAATCAAGCATTGTGAGGGGGGATAATTATTTATAAAATAACCTCATAAATAAAACAACGAAGTAATTTCGCAGCGCAGGGTTGATTGCAGATATCATCGGGCATTATTGGTCATGTAGTATCTTTTTCCGCCTGCGTGTTCAATCGCCTCGGTGGTTGAAATGTCTGATGAAGATCTCTATCAAATTGAGGAAGCGCGCTCAGATCAGGTTGAGCTTGGCGAACCTTCTGTCACTGAGAAAATGCAAGTAGCAACACCTCGCGTCCTTAGGGTTCATGAGCTGTTTGAAACGGACCCTGAAATGTACAGGGAAATTGAGAACAGTGAAGATATTGAAGAGGCTCGCGAAAGGTTAATGCAGTTGACGGAGCGCAGGGAGCGACTCTACTTGGACCGTGATTGCTCCATTGAAGCTTTAGAGCGGGTGACTGCTCTAAGTTGCGTTCGTGTCTTGAAGAATTTCCTCTCAAGGAGGAACGAGCAAGTTGCTGGCTGTAGCACATTGAGAGTTCTTTACAATCTTGTCAAGCGCTACGACATTGTCCCCCCTGCTTTCCATGCCTTTTTCCTCGATGTGCTTCACATTGCCAAAGGGTCTCTTGGCAAATCAGGTATTTATAAGGAAGAAGCACCACCGTTTCTCGAATTTGAGGGGCCTGAAGCTGCTCGGGTCCGATCCGAATATCTTGATGAACTGGCAAGGCGTTGCTTTTCACGGATCAATTCATATGCTCATGGCCTTGATCCCAAGGTCATTGAAATCAGAGAGGCTAATAAGAGGCGAATACTCGACGTTCTCGGTGGGACAGAAGACGACTGGCAAGATTATCGGTGGCAGTTAAGGAATGTTTTGAGGGATGCCGATATAATATCGGAAATTATTGACCTCACGATATCTGAAAGAGAAGCGATTAGGCTAGCTGTTGAGAACGGAATCCCGCTTGGTATCACACCCTATTACCTCTCTCTAATGGACAAGGATGCAAGTCGTAAGAATGATCATGCTCTACGAGCTCAAGTGATCCCCTCACTCGATTACGTAGAGGCGATGATCTCATTCAAAGACAAGCGCAATGTCGTCTTCGATTTTATGAAGGAGCGACAAACTTCACCGATTTCTCTCATCACGAGGCGCTATCCCATGATTGCAATATTCAAGCCCTATAACGCGTGTGCCCAGGTGTGTGTATTGTCAGAGGAACTGGGAAATTGATGGGGTTCTGAGTCCTTGCGCGTTAGCGACGAGACAGCAGATCAATGATGCGATCAAGTGGTTTGAAGAACATCCTGCGATCACGGAGGTTCTGATCACGGGCGGCGATCCAGCCGTTCTACCTGACGACCTACAGCGGGAAATTATTGAACGTTTCGCGGCTATGCCACATATACAGAGGATCAGGATCGGTACGAGACTACCAGTCGTTTTGCCAATGCGATTCAACGATTCATATCTCGGAGTTCTTGCTGATGCGCACAATCCGCCGAGTAGGGAACTCTGCATTGTAACGCATTTTGAGCATCCGTACGAAATCACACCAGATGCTGCGAACGCTGTGCAAGCAATCAGAAAAAAAGGAATAATGGTTTACAATCAACAGGTTTTCACTTTCGAAAATAGCAGGCGGTTCGAGACGGTGGCGCTTAGAATCCTGCTCAAGAGAATCGGCGTCGATCCCTATTACACCTTCAACACGAAAGGCAAGGAAGAAACTCGCTGGTTCAGAGTTCCAATTGCGCGAATTCTGCAGGAGGCAAAGGAGGAAGCGCGCCTTATCCCAGGACTCTCAAGAACGGATGAACCCGTCTTCAATATCCCTGCGCTGGGCAAGAACAATCTCAGGGCTTGGCAGCACCATGACTTGATTATGATCACTTCGGAAGGTGAGAGAGTTTACGAGTTCCATCCATGGGAGAAGAACATCGCCATCGCACCTACCTATATCTACAGGGATGTTCCGATTGCGGAGTTCATCGATCGCCTAGCTTCAAGGGGAGAGAACGTCGAGGATTATGAGAGTATCTGGTATTACTTCTGACCAAAATCGTTCTCCACACCATGCACCGTGTCTTTCGCTTGAATAAATGACTCGGTATGAAGGCGGGACTATCATGGTCATCAACTCAGCAATAGCGACAATAAGTCCAATGAATTTCTTTTGATTTAACTAGAGTTATTGTCCTCGGCAATCAATAAGTGCTCCATGACATCCTTGCGTGATATCATACCGACGAGTTTACCTTCATTGTCAACAACTGGTAAACTCCTCAACTTGAATTCAACCATGTATTCAATAGCCTTCTTCAAATCGTCATCAGCGTTGATTGAAATGACGGCTTTTCTCATGATCTCTCCGACCTTTTCAGCGAATAGTTTAAGAAGATCCGTTTTCGAAACGCTTTTCCCAGTTGAAAAGGTCTTCAGTAAGTCCAGTTTAGTGACGATGCCGATGAGGTAACCGTCGCGCACAACAGGGAAACCGTTATAGTCATATTTGTCGAAAAGCGCCTTGAGCTCCGTGATCGACGTGTTTTCGTGAATCGCGATGACATTCTTTGTCATTACGTCCTTAACCCGAAGATCTTCGATAGCTTTCCTAACGGTCATTGCAGCCCTCATTATTCTCAATGGAAGAGGTGATATTGAATGTTAACGATTATGATGAAGTCTCCATTCATATGGGCGTCTCGGTAAAGAAAGCATTATTAATCGGTTTTTCTATAAAAACAAAAAACCGGCTCAAATTAAGTTTTTTTTTGAGCTAGCCCGCTTGTCGATTTCAAAGGTTGGTCACAGATGAAAACGCCCAAAAAAAGAAAGAGATCCAGACTTATCCGCGGGTATCGACAGCAAGGCGAATCGCCGGAAGCAAGCAAACCAGCGAATTCAATCGTATGGCATTCGATTTCGGAGGCAGAGCTTTTTGAAAGACTCAAGACAAGCCCAGGGGGGCTTTCCGTAGATGAATCTGAGAGGCGATTGAAAGAATTTGGTCCCAATGTCCTACCGATGAGGAGGCCACCGTCCATCATCGAAATATTTGTCCGGCAATTTCTTAGCCCCCTCATTTATGTACTCATTGCAGCGGGCCTTGTTGCGCTCTTTCTCGATGAAACGCTCGATGCGACATTTATTTTTATTGTTGTCATGATCAACGCGATTATCGGGACCCTCCAAGAAATGAAGGCGGAGAAAAGTGCCGAACGCTTGCAACAACTCCTAAAAGCGAGTGCGAGGGTGAGAAGGTCAGGGAAAGAATTCGTCATTCCAGCAGAGAATCTTGTTCCCGGTGATCTCGTAGTTTTGGAATCTGGAAACAAGGTTCCAGCCGACATCCGTCTGATCTCGTTGTCGAATTTCACAGTCGATGAGTCTTTACTCACAGGTGAATCGATTCCCGTTGAAAAAGCAGTGACCCTGTTGCCGGAAGAGACTGTTGTGAGCGACAGGAAAAATATCGCATTCGCTGGTACGACGGTCAGCAGTGGTCGTGCGCTAGGAATTGTGGTCGCAACAGGTATTGAGACAGAGATCGGACGGATTGCCGAGGTCGTTACTTCCACTGAAAGTGCAAAACCACCGCTTATCCAGCGCCTCGAGCGCTTCTCGAAACAGATAAGTTTGATCGTCGTGGGCGCAGCGCTTCTTCTTGCAATCGTCGCTGCGGTAAAGGGCATGCCTCTGGATGAAGTCTTCTTTTTAGCTGTTGCACTCGCGGTCTCTGCCATTCCAGAGGGGCTCCCGGTGGCTGTGACAGTTGCACTTGTTGTAAGAGTCACAAAGATGTCAAGGAGAAATGTGCTGGTGAGAAGGCTCGCAGCGGTAGAGTCCCTAGGAAGCTGTACATGCATCGCAAGCGACAAAACAGGAACATTGACGGTAAATATGCAGACAGTTAAACTAGTTTACCTTCCAGTTGATTCAAAATTTCACGTCACAGGCGAGGGCTATTCGGTGAGGGGCGAGGTGACCCGTCTATCGGAAAGTCCCATCGGGAGCGTCGATATGGAGAGACTCAGAGAGTTTGCCGTGGCAAGTACTCTCTGCAACGATGCCTCACTGACTATTTCAGGTGACGATTTGGCTGCGACGGGAGATGCCGTTGATATCTCGTTCCTTGTTTTTGCGCACAAGGTCGGTATCGATCCTTCGGATTTGAGAACGAAGTTCCCCATCATCGGGGAAATTCCTTTCGAGTCCGAGAGACGCTACGCTGCTAAATCCTACCTTATTGATGGAAAGGTACGCGTCTTTGTTAAAGGGTCTGTTGAGGTGGTTCTGGATTTCTGCAAGATGATGAGGACCAATAACGGAATCAGTCAAATTGACAAAAAGGTCATCGAGGATGAAGCGAGTTCAATGGCAAGTAATGGGTATAGGGTACTTGCAGTCGCGTCCGGGGAAACTGAAATCAACCCAGATGGCAACCCTCTCGGAGAAGAAGGCATTCCTCCACTCACATTCCTCGGACTCGCGGGGCTCATTGACCCCCCTAGACCAGAGGTCAAGAAAGCCGTCGAGACATGTAAATGTGCAGGAATTGACGTGGTCATGGTCACAGGGGATCATCCCTCAACCGCACTCGCAATCGCAAGAAATCTTGGGATCGCCGAATCTGAAAACGAAGTCGTCACAGGCAGCCAATTATCCCAGGTTAATTCATCAGATGATCGTGAATTTGTCGATTTAGTTAAAGGGAAAAAGGTGTTCGCGAGAGTGACGCCTGTTCAGAAGCTGCAGATTGTTGACGCGTTGATGAAGATAGGCCATTTCGTGGCTGTCACTGGTGACGGAGTCAATGATGCACCCGCACTCAGAAAGGCCAATATCGGGGTGGCGATGGGATCTGGAACCGATGTAGCAAAGGATGCGGCATCGATTATTATCACCGATGACAACTTTGCGTCAATCGTCGCTGGGGTGGAGGAAGGCAGGTACGCGTACGAGAACATCAGAAAGGTCACATATCTGTTGGTCTCAACAGGCGCTGCAGAAATCCTGCTCTTTATTCTCGCAATTTTCATTGGCATCAAGGCTGAAGGCGTTCATCTTGCGATACCATTACTAGCTATTCAGCTCTTGTGGCTCAACGTGGTTACGAACGGGATCCAGCATGTTGTCCTTGCAATGGAGGCCGGTGACCCTGGTGTGATGAGGAAACCTCCGCGCAATCCATCAGAAGGCATCTTCGATAAACTGATGATCCGACAGGTCGCCCTGTCCTCTATCACAATGGGGTCGCTCGCTTTTATTCTATTTTACTATCTAATTGTGGTCGATGGTCGCTCGTATTTCGAAGCATCGAATCTCACGTTCCTCTTCATGGTGCTCCTTGAGAATGTTCATGTTTTCAATTGCCGTTCAGAATATGAGTCGGCATTCAGAGTTCCGATCAGCAAGAATTATTATCTCCTATTGGGTGTGTTAGGCGCCCAGGGCATTCACATCCTGGCGATGCATGTACCGGTAATGCAGGAGGTCTTGAGAATCGAGCCCGTATCGATGGAAGAATGGCTCATGTTGCTTTCGCTCGCGGTGATCCTCCTCCTAGTCATGGAGGTATTCAAAGTCTTTGTGAGAAAAAAGCAAAAGAGGATCAGTTGCCAGGGATGATCTACCCCTCAAAAACATTCTTTCCAATGATGAAGAGTTCCAGACTTATAACCTCACCAATGAGTCTCCCCTGGTCGTCGACAACTGGAAGGTCATTGAGGTGATTCTCAATCATCAGTTGCAATACATCTGTTAGCCTCGTCTCCTTCTTGACAGCAGTACTCTTCTGCATCACACTCAGGACATCTTCTTTAAGGGCGTCTCTGAGAAATCTATAAAATGATATTGCACCCCCCTCCCTCACACCAACGCGATAGCCCAAAAGTCTGAGTATCGTTTCAGTGGTTACAGTTCCCATGAGTTTGCCATCATCATCGACGACGTATACCTTCCTCGAGATAGGATTTTGAAGCATTTCTTCTATTGCGTCCCTAATTTTCGCGCTCGGCTTGACGGTTGATGGCCGTTTCACAATCTGGTCATAAACATCGCCAACTATCGTATCCATGAACCGCTTTGATATCCGATCCATGTTTTAGACGATTGAAAACTGTAGTAATTGATGTTTTTGTTTTATGATATCAGCTTGGACAATTTTTATTAGCCATGCCGGCCCTTTGTTATCTGGGAAAAAATGGAAATTGGGACTTTGGAAATAATTGCGGTGATTCTTGTTGCCCTCACTCCTTCTGTGTTGTATATCCTTTGGATCCGGAATACAGAAATGTGCAAGCGCGAACCCCTTTCTTTCGTATTCCTGGTACTTTTTTATGGATCAACAGCTGCTTTTGGAATCGCTTTCGTGATTGAAACTTCGCTTATTTACTTATTGTTTGAGAATGGGAGTTTGCTCAACAGATTCATATGGGGTATTGAAGGCCCTAGCCCACAGGTGTACCTTTTTCTCCTTGCAGTGGTCATTGCACCGATAGTTGAAGAATTCGTCAAGGCGAGCGGTGTTTTTCTTGCTTATAGGCGCTTAGCAGAACTCGAAGACGGGATGATCTATGGCGCTGCCGCAGGCCTTGGGTTTGCGGCGGCAGAGAACGTCATCTATTTCGGAGACGCGTTGCTCGCTGGCTTCGAGGTCTTCTTAGTCACTGCGGTCTTAAGAACCTTGACTTCGACGGTCCTTCACGCAAGCTCGACCGCGATTTCTGGATATGGAATTGGCAAGGCTAAACTCTTCAGACAGATCGGACGTCGTTCTCGATGGTTGCAGTATGTGATCCTCGCCGTAATCATTCATGCTCTGTTCAATTTCTTCGCCATATTGGGAGTGATCTTTTCACAGGGAATGGAAATTTATTTCGCTGGTCTAATCGCAAGTTTTGCTATCGCAACGATCGCTTTCAGGATCATGAAATTGAAAATTCGGGAATTCGACATGATGTTTCCTGGCGAGAAAAAATAAGGCCGAAAGGTTGAGTTTTTTAACTTTAAGAAATAATGATTAGTTTGCGCATATCACCAATGGCATCTATGTTCTCATCCATTGATACAAGTGAATTACTCGACGAACCTCTATGCGCATTCATGATAATCTTCATTGGGACATCCTGACAAATCAATCAAAAGGAAATGGTATATTTTTCGCCGTCCCCTGTTCATCTGAGGAGCCATTCATTTCCGATATTGACACGTCTAAGGCCGGCATCTCTTGCGGCTTCAAGACATCTTTGAGCGTGCGCTCTTGATGTCGTTGGCAAATCGGACATCAAATATTCTGGGTGAAACGCCAGCAGCGAATATGGAATATCTCGATCAAGATCAGCAAGAAATGATGCAATGGCTGATATTTCTTCCTCATCGACATAACCAGGTATGAGCGGGGTTGAAACGATCAGGAGCGGTACTTCTCTTCTCGAGGACGCCATCTGAGAAAGTAGTTCAATATTTTTTACGGTCCATTTATTCGTTGTTCCACAGAGAACGCGGTGAAGGCTCTCATTCCATGCTTTCAGATCTATCTTCACGCAGCCACCCGTTTCAAGGGCGACGTCTCCAATTTCTTTGGCATGGTTGACTCCCATTGAGCCGTTACTTTCCCAGCAAATCCGCAGAATGCGACGTGAGTTGGCGAGGGCATGTCTTGCTGTTGAGATCGAATGATCAATAAAGGGCGTCGGATCACCACCGAAAAAGCATATGCAGGACGTTTCGGTATCGACCATTGAAGCCAGCCTTCTTGCATCCAATCTCGGTGAAGAGGATCGACACAAGTCCTTGTAATGCCAGTTTTGGCAAAAAAGGCAATCAAATGTGCACGCCCCATAGAAAACGGCGAGATTTTTGTAACCGATTTCTGGCCCTCTTTTATATGAATACCTGGGGAAGCCAGCGCCGGTACCGCCAGGACATACCCATGAAGCTACACAATTCGTCGGCAATGGGTCATAATAGGCTATCGCAATTGCCTCGTCACCTGTCACATTCTCAATCTTTCCCGATACGTTCTCTCTAACACCGCAGTATCCTCTCTCTCCATCGGGTATGCAACATTCATTGACACAACGCCCGCATTTCTTGCCATCAATCGGCGGGAAAATGGGGAGACCGTATTTCCTCCTGACATTTGATCGAGCGACGATGACGTGATTGCATTCATTTGAGTTTATGATACATTCTCTACACAGTCCAATACTTTTTGAGATTATGGCAGTCTCAGTTCCGCACGATATGCATTTCGCCATTTTTCCTATCGTCCAGGTCTTTATTCAAAATATGACTTGCTTTACTTCCGTTGGCAGAAAATTAAGAAAAGATAAGATTTTGCAGGATACAATGCTCGCAAATGAGTTTACCGAAAGTATTTCTCAGCGCCCTGTGATAGGTTCAACAAATACTCTGACAGATTCTATTCGTCTTTGAGACCCTTTTTAATGCCCTTTCCAAGCTCTTTGGTCACTTCGACTCCCTTTTTAATGCCTTTCCCTATCAATTTTCCGGTTTTTTCTGCAGCTTCTTCAGCTTTTCCTTTCTTCTCCTCGCTCATTCCAATCCTCCTTTCTCTGTTGATAAATGATGGTCATGATCATTTATATTTTTCTAGCGGGAGATTGCGCTCATCCCGTCCGTTGTTTCTTTAATGGTTGCATTATGCCTGAGATAAATTCTATCCATCTTGAATATATCAAATTCCAAATATCCCGTTGGTGGAGTGTTAAAATGATACTGAAAATTCTCAGACATCCGTTTGACATAATTCTTGGGTCGTGTAGGATGGAATTTAATTAGCGGCGTCCGATGGGATGACCATAGCCTGACGTGAGGGCGTTTGATTAATTGCATAATGTCGGTCTTGCGAACAGCGTTTCGAGTATCTTTCAGCGTTATGAGTTATCTCTCTAAGAACAGATAATCTTCTTTGCGACTGCAGCAGCCTCAAAAGCATCTTTTCCATACGCATCCCCGCCGATCATCCTGACAAAGGATTCGTCTACCGGGGCACCACCGACCATGATCTTGATGTTACCACGAATTCCATCTTCGACTAGCTTGTCGATCGTACGCTTTGCATTGATCATTGTTGTGGTAATGAGAGATGACATTCCGAGAATATCGGCCCTAAGATTTTTCGCCTCATTGGAAAAGCGATCTGGGGGGACATCTGGCCCTAAATCGATGACCCTGAATCCCGCGACTTCAAGAGCTATACCAACAAGTTTCTTTCCGATCTCATGGATATCGCCCTCAACGGTGCCTAAAATCACGACGCCACGGAGCTTTTCACTGGATCCTGATTCAATCAAACGCGGCCGTAGGATTTCTAGGGATCTCCTGAACGAGTCAGAGGCAACAATGAGATCAACGAGATACCTTTCTCCCGATTCATACAATCGACCGAGAATATCCATTCCGCGTGCGAGTCCGTTCTTGATGATCTCGGAAGGTGGTTTGTTTTCTTTATTGAGTGCGACATCTACCAAATTCACTACTTTATTGCCATCGCCTTCAACCATTGCTTTCGCGATCTCGTCGTAAATCAAGGGGAAACCTCCTGTTTTTACCTCGATGCCTCTCATCCTTATTCATATTACCCTTCGATTTGATAGTCTTGGTGCATCAAAATTTAAGAAGCTATTAAAGGATTATTTTTGGGACGCCATAATGAGATTACGCCTAGTTCGATAGGTGGAATAGGTGGATCAGTGTCGGGCAATCTTTTTGCGGTTCGATGAGTTTACATGAGAATCGATGAACGATGCAATTGTGCTCTGCGAAGGCAAGCTCGGAATGACAGCGGGTAAGACAGCGAGAGGGCTGGTCAGATATTCGAAGAAATATCGGATTCTCGGCGTCATCGACAGCATGAATGCTGGCAAAGACGCAGGAGAAGTGGTCGACGGCATCAAAAGAGGCATTCCCGTTTTCTCATCCTTTTCAGAGGCCCTCAAGCGATGCCCTTCGAAGCCAGACTACCTTATCATTGGCGTAGCTACAATTGGTGGCATGCTCCCCATTGAATACAGACAGACAATTAAGGAAGCGTTGGAGAACGGCATCAGCGTGATTTCCGGTCTTCATGAATTCCTCGCAGAGGACAGGGAATTTCTCGAAATCGCGAAACGGAGCGGTGCATCGATCGTGGACATAAGAAAGGAGCCACCACTTAATCAGCTGCATAAATACAGGAATCTTGCGAGTAAAATTGATGCGGTGAAGATTCCCGTTCTCGGTACTGATGCGGCGATCGGAAAGAGAACGACAGCGATTGAAATTACTGAAGGACTTAATCGACTCGGCATTAAATCGGAATTCGTTGCGACCGGTCAAACAGGGTTACTCCAGGGAGCTAGGTACGGCGTCCCTCTCGATGCAATCCAGGGCGACTACATGGTCGGAGAGCTCGAGCATGCGATTTATCAGGCCTGGCTGAATGAAAAGCCGGATGTCATTGTTGTAGAGGGGCAAGGTTCTTTGACACATCCAGTTTATGTCTGCGGGACACGTGCGATTATCTCTGCAACGAGGCCAGATGCAATCATCCTCCAGCATGCCCCGGGCAGAAAATTTAGGACTTATGACCCCGAGCTGAAGCTCCCGATGCCAGATCTGCAGCGAGAAATTTCCCTTTACGAAGCATATTCTAACGCACCAGTCATCGGGCTTGGTATTAATCATGAGGGTCTATCGATCAATGAAATTAAGGACGTTTGCAGGAAACTCGAAACGACATTCGGGATCCCGGCTGTCGATGTTTTCTTAGAGGGGCCAGAAAGACTTGTAAGAGCGATTATTGAGCGCTTTCCTTATTTGAGGAAGTAGAAGTGGAGATTAGATCAGAAAGGACTCCGATTTCATGTGGAGCAAGGGTATCGACTCTGCGATCTGTATATGGAAGGTGTTCAATTGCTTTCGCGTCGATCCCACTCATTCTCAGCACCGTTCCGATCTTTTTTCGTCTATACTTGAAAAGAAGGTCAACGAGCTCAAAAAACGCTTTCTCATCTTTCACTCTGAATGGGGGGTCGCGGGGCACTAGACAGATAATCATCGAATCGACTTCGGGGGCTGGCCAGAATCTCGATCTGGGAACGAACTCGAGAAGCTCGCAATCAGCTCGGTAATAAGTACCAACTGAAAGTCTTGAATACCTTTTATCTCCAGGTCGGGCGACCATTCGCTCTGCGAACTCCTTCTGTATCATGATGACTGCGAGTTTGAATCGATGTTCAAGTATCTTAAAAATCAGCGGGGAGGATATATTGTAAGGAATATTCGATACAATCTTATCAAAAGGGGGAAAAGGGATCACGAGGGCGTCCCCTTCAATCAATTCCAGTTTCGTCCCGAAACGTTCTCGGATATATTTGGCGAGCCCACGATCATACTCAATTGCGACCACTCGCCCCGCTCTTTCTACCAGTCTGGACGTGAGGATTCCCAGCCCAGGCCCAATCTCGAGAACGGTATCCTCTCTGGTGATTTGAGCGTACTCGATTTCCCTGTTTGCAACTCTCTCATCAACTAGAAAGTTTTGTCCCTTGCGCTTCCGGGGGGTTACGCCATATTTCCTAGTTATCTCAAGGATCTCTGATATCCTCATATTGACATCATTTTGCTACAAAAATGTGGTATTTCTGCGCTGGATCAGATAGCTCTATTTCGATTCTCTTCGCAATAAGCTTCTCTGGATGTTTGATCGACGGGATCCTCTTTGCAATATCTTCAAAGCTTTGGAAGCGACCCTTCTTGCGCTCTTCCAGAACTGCCCACATCGTCTTCTTGCCGAGGCCTGGAAGTAATTCGAGCATGTGGAATCTTGTTGTGATCGCCTGTGCATCATTAAAGAACTGGACGAATTTCTGTTCATAAGCTTTGACTATCTCTTCAATGACGAATGGCAATTCCTTCTGGGCGGCAGTTGTAAGTTCACTGTAGCTAACTCTCCTTTTAACATGGAGAATTTCAGTCCTTTTAGCGATGTCTTTGCCTATATAGACTCTCTGGCCGATCATGATTTGTGCGTTAGCCTTTGGCACAAGCTCAAATAGCTTGAACTCTGTTTCCCCAAGGCCATAGGCTATCGGCTCTCTTTTGAACGATTTCTCTGATGGAAGTCCCTGGGGTAAATAGTCAAGTATGCGAGCGTAGTCTTCCAAAAAGATCACCCCAGGGCTCAGAGATACTTCTCCACGACTTTGAGTATTTGGTCGATGTGCTTCTTCTCCAGGACAAGCCTTTCCTTTGTGAAGAGAATGCGAATGTCATCTGGGTGGGTTGGAAGTATATCGACTAGTTTGCACGCAATAGCGGGGGAAACAAAATCGATCTGTTCCAATTCCTTTTGCATGGCCTTAGCCTTGTCAGCTGGCAATTTTTTCAACCGGGTTGCGTGATCGAGCGCGAGCTTCTGCTCTGAGCTAAGCTCCCTCAGCTTACTTTCCTCCATGAGAAGCTCTTCTACTTCAGCAAGGGTGACGAAGCGTTCATCGGCCATGACAACACCGCCTACGCAGCCTTTTTCAGGTGTTCGGGTCTCGCGATAACTGTCTTGTATTTATCTCCATCTTTAACTTGCAAAATGTATGCGCGACCTCTGCTTCCTATGACGGTGCCTGTCTTTCCGTGGAATCTGATGTCAGGGGCGCCTTTGTGAACACTGGAGTCAATATGAATACTTACTTTGTCCCCTTCCTGGAACTTCTGAAACTCGCGTGTAATCGGTGACAATCCTCTCTCTCTTGGGCTTTTCCTGAGTATGTTCCTTGACTTACACCTCGACCCTTTTGACGCTTTGACCATATCATTCCTCTCCAGTGTTGTCAGCGACCTCTATCACATCAAGAGATTTCACCTCACAGGGTACTCCCAGCAAATCCGAAAGGCTCGGCTTAGTTCGTCCACCATCACCATGGACAAACTCCTTGATATATGTCCCAGCCTCAGCCCTTATGACAAGAGTAATCGAATCGTCGTCGATTTTTTCGATAGTGATGCTGACGATCTTCTTCTCTCTTGTCTTATCCGGTCTTCTGTGAGCAACCCGTGTTGGTGTTTGCTGAGTGATACGAGTATTTTTGAATATTTGCAGTACCTCATTAATCTTTTCCTTATTAACTTTGCCATTGAGGAGGATCTCTGCCCTATAAATTTTTTCGGGCGTAGCGGACTTGATTTTTTTCACTTCGGAACGTGAAGACGGTCGGAGTGCAGAGACCTCGACAATCCCCTTACCTAATTCGTTGATCGTTTTTTCAAGTGATCTTAGATCAAGCATTCTCTTCTTTGGTTCCCTGATCTCGATGACGAAGGGTCTTCCGTTGCCGAGCATTCTGACATCGATGTCTTCACGCCCCATGCCATGAAAGAAATGGTCAACTCCATTCGCTGCTCTCATGAGAGGTTCTCCAATGATTTCTTGGACGCTCGTTTCGTACATTTTTCCTTTGAAATTGCAGCGTTTGCACCCTCTTCCTTTGCAGACAGTGCAAACCCAGCGGGTCTGGGGTATCTCCCTCGAATACTTTCTGTAACGGCCGTAAATGAATAGGGGGGCGATTTCGAGCTCGACTGACGCGAACCTTGTATCGACGACTGCTACGACATCAGGGTGGCTGAAATCGACACATTTTCCTGTCTTCGCCTCTACGATTTTTCCAATCTCCCTATTCAGTTCGCTCTTGATCGATTCCGCGTAATCGCCGCCAACCTCCCCCCAAAGCCTTTCCTCCCTCTCCAAAATCTCAGGGTCAATCTTAGACCCAATGAGGAATGTATTATACTCAAGAGTCGACAATTTTGCGACAACGGCGTCCGCAAATCTTTCCACTGAATTGAATAATCCCTCACAGACCCAGCACTTTTCATGCAATGGCAAGGGCTCGCCTTGCAGAACCCGCTTGAGCGTAACACCAAGTCGAAGCGATTCGCCCCTTTGCTTATTGGTCAACCCAGTACCAATTTGAGCGAATATCCTGCCTAGGCAATGATCGCAAAGATCTTTTTTCAACGCAATCTCGGCCTTAGAGATGAGATCTTGCATGTAAAGGCTAAATCGCAAGACTCTTTTAATATTATTTCAAGGAGCCTTGGAGACTTCGGTCACGTCATAGCTACCTATCGCAGAAATTCCCATGGTATCTTTCTGGATTACAAGTTCTCTTGCAGCACTCCTGGTGATGTGATCAATAATCGAAACCCATTTCAGCTATCCGCAAGTAAGGTCTTGATCTCTCCAGATATCTGTAAACAGTTGCGTGCTCGCTCCCTCTCAGTATCATCTCGATCGCGGTCTTTGCGATCGGCATTTGAACGGAATTTGCGATAATTGATACAGTGTTCCCGTAGATGGAAATTGAAGCACCAGTGAGATCCTCGATTATCCTGCGCGTCTTTCCCTTTGTTCCGATCAGTCTTGCCCTCATCCTGATCACATGATTTGGTTTCTTTCCGACAAAATCTCTAATGTCGATTGTTTCTATGTATTCGTCCTCCTCGAGCAGACGGAAGGCTCTTTCCGGAGAAAAACCACGACCGATCGCCCTCACAATGTCGACAGCAACGAGTGACATGAGCGGGTCTTCTACTCCGCTATCATCTAGAGTCACTTCGCCATCGGAGCTGATATTCATCCGAACTTTCGTCTTCTCTTCCAGCAGTTTCTTCGTTTCGCCATCCCTGCCTATAAGCACTCCGACGCGGTCAGTAGGGATTCTGACGATCTTCATTTCTTCACACCTGTAACGATATTGAGGACTTCATCGTTATCTATAACTTTAACACAAAGCGACTTAAAATATTCGTTAATATTTGTGATGTCCCGCTTCAAATAATCGAGTGCATTTGGATGATCAGTGACCATCGCTTGGCCGCAATCAATAATCACCGGTTTTCCTTCATGCACGAGTACGTTGTATTCGCTTAAGTCGCCGTGTACAAGCTCTGCCTTCTGAAAGGCGAGCATCATATAGTCGATGATAAGGTTATATATTTCTTCTGGATTTTCGAGGGTAACGTCCTTCATCAACGGTGCTGGTGCTTGTTCTGTGCCAATGTATTCCATCGCAAGCAAGTTCTTATGAAACTTGATCGGACGCGGAACCCTCACACCGGCTTCGCTGAATCGTTGAAGATTTCTAAATTCTTTTGAAGCCCATGCATAAATTATCTTTCGATAATTTCCAGAAAGTCCCTCGAATCGAGGATCGCCCTGAATATACTTCGAAATCCTTCGAAATGTCGCTGTGACGATCCTATAAATCTTCAGGGCGACATAACCACCATCTACTTTCTTGCAGAGAAATACGTTTCCTTCCTTGCCAGTCGAAATCGGGAACTCGACTGTTTCTATGATCCCGTCCGTCATCATCTTGTAAATAGCAAGGAGCGTTTCTCTGTCGAAGACCTGGTCCAGTACCTTCCGGTCTTCGACCCCTTTTTCTTTTACTCGAAGCCTTTCTAGTTCCCTCTCGATAGATTCGATTGAGTCTCTTCTTGCCATATATATTTGGCTCCGCCAATTAGAAAACATCCAGGTTCTTTGGCAAGATCTTCTTTCTGCTCAGGTAGTTAGCTTGAGTTTTTGTATAACGATAGATTATATCCGCTTTATCGTCCTGAAATTCCCATGGCTTGACGATGACCAGGTCGCCTTCCCTGATCCACATTCTTTTTCTAATTTTGCCTGGAATGCGCCCCATCCTCGCTTTTCCGTCTGCGCACATAACCCTGATTCTCGACGCTCCGAGTAGCTGATCAGCTATGCCGAACATTTCACCCTCTCTCCTATTCGGGAGGGGAGATCGAAGCACATCTTCGCTTTGTTCATCTTCCAGTTCTTCATCCTCCTCGAGATCTTGGTTATGGCGGTTCAAATGAATCCTCCACTCCAATTTTCTTGAGATGTCAGCTGACATAATCATTACGATTATATAATGTTATACTCCCGCCCAAATCCATATTTAAATATTGCGCATAATGAAGGGTTATTGTTGATCGCGTTATCAAATGACGTCTGTTGTATATCTTGTAGATTCGCTCATCGATGCTAAGCTGTATTTCCGAAACCCATTTTTGCTAAGCTTTAAGTACAAATTTCTGCATGAACGCATGCTTCGTGCTCCGGTAGTGTAGTCCGGACAATCATCTCGGCCTTTCGGCGGATCGATTCCGGGAGATAGCCGAAGACTCGGGTTCAAATCCCGACCGGAGCACTTCCCATGTTTTGGCCACCGCTAATGGGATAATTGAATCAGGGGATGAGGATCCTGAAAGAGCCCTTTTGGGACATTGATGGTTGGTGTTCAAGGAGCTAGTAAGGTCATTGGGTTGAATGGGAGTTGTCGGTTTTTCACAACACAGCGAGTGGCTGATGCTCAATTTATATGGATTCCAGAATGTATCCTTATTGAAGATGAATTTATCGCCAGAACATTGAGATCCGCCTCTTTAATATACCTGTTGAATTTTAAATGATTAGCTGGAACTTCTTGAGGGTGTCTATATTGAATGGCGTAGCGAATTAAGGAGTATATTCCGAGACGGCCCGCGGAATGAAATTTTTCCTTCACAAATCAAGGTCAAATGAAAAAGTGATCAGCCTAGTGCACCGATTGCCTCGCCCCTCACCGTTTTCCGAAATTTGGAGCTCAACTCAGCGATTTCTCCAACGTTCTTTGGAGTTACCTTAGTGACGATTGGAAGTTTGTCAGGAAAAACTCTTGTCAGTTCTTTGACCAAATAATCATGTACATACCCAACTTTTTTGATGTAATCGAGGCTCCAGTTTTCTACGAGATCGATGACCGATTCTCTTCCACCTTTGTGAAAAGTCTCCGCGATAACCGAAGTCACAACGGTATCTGGGGAGAGGATAGCAATCTCAGCGCTCCTTACGGCATAGGAATTTCCATTGAAAGAAATTGCGACCCCGCCCCCTTCCTTAACCATTTTCAATGCCTCGACGTCGGTAATGCTGTCTCCGATATACATGGTCTCTTCAATCCCGATGCCAGTTCGCCTGCAAATATCAAGAATTGCTGCCGCCTTCTCGTCCCCACCAACAGGGTTGACTTCAAGAATGAGTTGATAGGATGAAAGATCCGTCATTTCCTCCCAAAAAATCTCATCAAGGCGCCTTATCGTCCTTTGATCTTTTGGTTTAAAGTCTTCGATTCTCTTTGCGTTGACAGGGATCTCGATGATGTCCATCGCCGCAATTTCTTTGGCATAATTCCTAAGAGTCCTCTCTTCCCATGGGTCAATACGGCAGCATTCAAGATTGACTCTCGTGCAGTAAGTGTTCTCGAAAGGAAAACCTATCGCGTCGCATACCGCACTCACGTATTGTTCGTAGCTCGTACTCACAATAAAAGACTGCATGAGTTCTCTCACAAAGCGCATCGTGCGTTTGGCACCTGGAACGAGGAGAATATTCGATCTCGAAAACTCGATCATCTTCTGATTCGTTACACCAAACGCTTTCAGAAATGGCAAGATGAGTCGCAGGGTGTCACCTGCCTTATATCCTTCGCGATGTAGAACATCGCTCAAAACATCGTCGTACTTGCTGACAACGCTAAAGAATTTCTCACCGTTCTCAATGAAAGCGGCGCACAACTCGAACGCATTATCATTCTTTGTAATCGGCCCCTCTCCATCGCTTATAAATTGACGACTTTCACCAGGGATGAAATCGTCGAGCAAATCGAACTCCAAGGATCACACCTCAAACTCCTTTTTTCTGACCGCTTCATCAACCACATTTGTGAGATCGTATGGTTCCGTGAGAGGTTTTTCTTTTTCATAAAGCATTCGATTAACAATTCTTAACTTGCCATCGGCGAGGAATTTTATCGTATATGCAAGCAGCGGAATTTCGCGGACTTCTCCATCTGTTCTGATTTTTCTGAAGAGCGGCTCGTTTTCCCCCTCGCTCTTGATGATATCCTCAATACTCATTGCGGCTAGTTTCTTCTCCATTTGTTCCCACAGCGATCGATACTCAGGGGTTCTGAGAGAAAAAGAACAAAAGGTCAGTGGAGGCCCCTCATCCCACTCGCGCGTGCATAGATGGATCATCGCTCCTTGTCTATCCGCTCTTGAAACAATTAATTCCCAGATCACTTGCTGCCAAGTACCCTTGGGGCCCCCTGGAAGTGCTGGGTGCAGATTAATCAAATTGAATAGGTCACACGACTCATTGTCCATCCAGAGCATATAGCCTGCGAGAACACCGAGATCGAACCGGTATGAAGAAATCATTTCTCTCATTCTGGCGCCGTAGGCGCTACGCCACTTCTCTTTATCTTTCATTCGAAGATCTGGCATGAATTTTTTCCAGGAGAGGCAAACAAGTGGGATCCCGTATTCATGGACGAGGGCACAAAACTTACTTCTGTCGTCATACGTAGGGTGATCTGGATCTTCCCCTTCCTCCCAGTTGGAAAAGACAAAGCTAATTTCTATGTCAAGAAGCCCCTCCTCCTTTTTTTTCATAATCGCCGTAAGTAGATTCCTTGCGGCCTGATCTCTACCTGTCGAAAACCAACCGAGCTTTAGAGCCATCAATATCCCCCCTCATAAATCGCAATCGACCTCTCATCCGGATATCTATCTCTACCATACCCCGCTATACTTTTTGCGGCAACAAGGGACGCAAAGTTGCCGCATTTTTCTAGTGGCCAGTCCTTAAGGATGCCAGCGAGAAATCCGGCGTTGTAAACATCGCCAGCACCCGTCTTATCAACAACATTTGTTTCAACTGGCTTAATTTTGATCTCGTCCGTGTCAGTTAAAATCACTGACCCCTTTTCACCCATTTTGCAGACGACGATTTCTGGTCCAAATTCGAGAAGTGACCTTGAACCATCGATTGGATCAAGGGAAGTAAGCATTTCAACCTCCCTTGTGCTAAGTAACATGATGTCACACCTCTTTAGCAAGGATTCTATTGCCTTGAGGCCCTTCCTTGCATATATTTCTCCTGGATCAAATGAGAGTATGACATCTGCGTCGATTCTTTTGGTAATCCTTTCCTGCTCTTTAAGCGCGTTGTCATGCACGAAAGAGGTCAGATGTACAATTCTTGAGTCGTTGAGATAATTGATATCCTCGTCAGAGACTTGAAAAAAGTCGTTTGCATTAGGAAAAATGATCAACGAACGGTCTTCGCCCGAGATGAGAGAGACACAGACGCCAGTCGCATCTAATCTCCTCACATGTGTCTTGTCAACTTTTCCCATAGATTCGAGAATGAAATCACCATGATCATCGTTACCAACAATGCCTAATATCCCCACATCAAACCCCATTCGGGCCATTGCATACATCGTGTTGGCCGCCGAGCCTCCCCCACTCTTCTTCATAATTCTTCCGATGCTGTCCAGTTCGCTCTTGATTTGATTGAACTGATTTTCATCTTCAAAGACTTCAGCACCTGGGATATATTTCTTACCAGCAATCTTCAATTCCGGTACGCTATAGATCAGGTCAACATTGAGCGCTCCGACACCGACCGCGTCCCGCATCATTTCAATAATCGAGTTCAATCATGATAAATATAGTTGAAAGGTTTGCAATTATGAACGCCAGAATATTAAGAATTCTCTCTGACACATCCTCTGCGCCTTGTTCTCGCAATTGTGGTGATTCACATACTTCAAAAGGTTAGTGACTGTCGCCGCGGGCCGACCTTCTCTATCGCACCGCTGTTTTGGTTGCGGAACAGTGGCCAAGAATGCCATATAAAAATAAAAAAAGGGAGGAGTTAAGCCATGGGTGATCTTTTTTGAATGATTAGAACATCATTTCGATGATGTCTAGGGCGGTACATTAATAGTAACAGCCCTTCGTCATTCGATGCTGTTCTGTGAAGCCTCGTTATAGAGGGTATCACTTGCATCGCTCTCCTGTCCGGATCTTTACCGCTTCTTCGACGGGGAGGACAAAAATCCTGCCGTCACCAATTTCCCCTGTTCTCGCTGCAGTCATTATCGTTTCGATGATTGTTTCGATATCGCTATCTTGCGCTATGATCTCAATTTTTGTTTTTTGCAACAGATCTACCCTGTACTTGCCTACTCTGTGACTGAATTCTAAACCCCCTTGTTCCCCCCGACCGAGTACATCTGTGACAGTCATGCTACAGAATCCCTTTTTTTCGAGTGCTGCCTTTATTTGATCAAGCTTCTCTGTTCTTACGATTGCTTCAATTTTCTTCATTCTCTCACCTGAGACTATAAGCTTCTTCTCCATGTTGAATTATGTCTGCACCTATCCTTTCCTCCTCCTTGCTCATTCTCAATGGCACTGAAAGCGATATTGCCTTTAATATGGCAATTGTGAGAAGGAACGCGAATGCCCAAACCACAACAACCGAAATCAATTGGGCTACAAAGAGGTCTAGACCACCACCATACAACAACCCATCAGCACCAGCTGGATTGATCGCCGTCGTAGCCAGAAGGCCAGTAGCTAAAGGACCAAATGTACCACCCAGTCCGTGTACACCCCAGACATCGAGAGCATCGTCGAATCCAACTTTTTTCCTGATCATAATGCCAGAATAGCAAATAACAGCGGCACCAATACCGATGACAATTGCACCGATTGCGTCGACGAATCCCGCAGCTGGAGTGATAGCAACGAGCCCAGCAATACTTCCAGAAATAAGACCGAGTACACTTACTCTTCCAGTGTGCAGCCAGCTTATCAGTCCCCATATGATCGTGGCGGTCGCCGCTGAGATGTGGGTTACCACGAGCGCATTTGCGGCGAGTCCGTTAGCGGCTAGTGCGCTTCCACCATTAAATCCAAACCAACCGATCCATAATAATGCGCCTCCGAGAACTGTCATGGGGATGTTGTGGGGTGGCGACTGGAATCCTTTTTCAACTGTAATCCTTTTTCCAAGGACTAAAACGGCCGCAAGGGAAGAAACTCCCGCTGTGATGTGCACAACAGTACCTCCTGCGAAATCGAGTGCCCCGAGATCAGATATCCAGCCTCCTCCCCACACCCAGTGTGCAACCGGAACATAGACAGCGACCGTCCACACGCTGATGAAAATGACTAGAGATAGCAGTCTCATTCTTTCTGCTACGCTACCGATAATCAAGGCGACAGTAATTACAGCGAACATCCCCTGGAACATCATGAACAGGATACTCGGGATCGTCGGAGCTGTTTCATTGGGTGTTAGTCCGACACCTTTGAGGAAAGCGTGATCCAGATTTCCAATCAAGCCAGAATTGTCAGCACCAAAACTGAGTGAATACCCGCAAATGACCCAGATTAAGGTCACGATTCCAACAATTATCAAACTTTGTCCGAGCATCGAGAGAAAGTTGGCCTTGCGCAACATGCCACCGTAGAAGAACGCAACTGCGGGGGTCATAATGAAAACAAGACCAGTCGATACGATAACCCATGTCGTGTCACCGCTGTCAATCTGATTTCCATCCGTCGCACTAACCTGACCGAGGTCAATGTGAATAGAAGCAAGACCACGGGGACAAGGAACCCCAATTTGATTCCCAACGAACTTTTCAACATCTCTTTCGTTCACCTCTTCAATGTTTATTCGCTACAATTGTATCATTATTTTGCATATTGATATACAAATAACTAGAATAACTTTGCGTAAATAGACTAATCATCGATATTAGAAACATTTTTAAGACATTTGTACAATCGGAATCAAATGATTCCAAAACGGATAAACGATTCAAAAATCCCAGTCGATTTGTATTCCGGTTCGAGCATATGATACAAATTCCGAGGAAAGCAAATAATCAAATCGAGAAAATGGATCGAGTTATTTGATCTCAGCTAGCAGAGAACGAATCTTTAACTCGATTCAATGTGCACCAAAAAACATCGTATCAAACGATGGGAAATACTCAATCAAAATTTCTGAAGCTCTAAAAATGATGTATATACTTAATCTCAACATTAGGCAAAGCCTGGAACTGATTGATTGAGTCGTATTTTTCGCCCGTGGAGGGAGTGAGGCCGTAATTCTTCCTCTTGCATTAAACAAAGATTCGCGTAAGTTCTCGAATTGCCATGTTTAGATCATGGCGCTAATGTCTCTCTTCTGGCGACCTCAAGTCATCTCTCTGTTGAACCACAAGCCAAGATTTTTGCGCATCCAAAATCGGCGATCAAGAGTTGTCCGCGTTGAGTCGTATGGGGTTTAATGTCCAATCGGGTTGCGAAAATTTATCTAGCCACACGTTCATATGAAAATTCAAGATCTACTGACTCACAATGAAATAATTGATTCTGTATCTTAGCTTATTGTGGATCCCTTAACATTTGAAGCGATCATCGCGTTTACCATCATCGCGGCAATCGTTTTCGCATTTTCTAACGGCGTCAATGACGTGAGCTCAGCTGTCGCAACGCTGATTGGGTGCAGGGCTGCCACTCCACTTAAAGCGGTCATTATCGCATCAATCGCTAATTTTCTTGGTGCGCTCCTCGGTGGTAGCGCAGTCGCATACACGATTCAATCTCTCATTTTCATCAGATCGACAGAAGCAATCATTCTTTCATCGTTTACTGCAGTATTGAGCGCTCTCATATGGAATCTTATAACCTCTCGATACGGGCTTCCCTCTTCGTCGACCCACGCCTTAATCGGAGGACTTGTTGGTGCGGCGGTCGTTGCCGAAGGCTTAAATAGCGTGAACTGGGGGGTGAGTACAGTCCTTGCCCCTCAACCCGAGGTTGTTGGTCTTCTCAAAATTATTGTCTTGATGGCCATTTCCGTGTTTATCGGTCTCATCGGCGGATATCTTCTCACGAAGTCTTCAAAGATCTTTTTGCGAAATGCGAGGCGTGTTATCAACAAGCCCATTAATAAGATTCAGATTGTCACGGCCGGCCTATTATCATTCAGTCATGGTGCGAATGATACCCAGAAGCAGATCGCTGTCATCATGATCGTGCTAGTGGCGAGTGGAACCGCAACGGCCTTTGATTTGCCACTTGTTGTGAGAATCTCATGCGCTGCTGCGATGGCCCTCGGTACACTGCTGGGCGGTTGGAAGGTCATGAGGACGCTTGCCGGAAAACTCTACCGTCTGCAACCGATTCATAGTCTCAATGCCCAAGTGGTGTCAACAGCCTCCGTCCTTTTTTCGACGGCCGCGGGAGCTCCCGTATCCTCGACACACGTCGTCTCATCAAGTATCATCGGCATCGGAGCTGCTGAAAATGTGAAAATGATCGACTGGACCCTTGGGAAGGAAATCTTCGTTTCATGGATGATAACATTGCCCTTCACAATGTTCATCTCAGGATTCCTTTATTATATCCTTTCAATCATTTTGAAATAGTGACGCTGATACTTGAGACTGGAAAACGATTCGAATTAGCGCAGAAATGGGGAATCTGTCATGAAATCAATCGATCGCTCTGATAGGAACAAGGTTGGCGAGAGGAAGAAAGCGAGAACTACCCGCCTTATTGACATCATCTTTCCACCTCGATACGACTTTTATGGAATGCTCCAAGATCAAGCGAAAATAACAGCAAGGGGTGTCAAAGCGCTCCTCGAATGGCTTAAAACAAACGATCTCCGTGAACCTCAAGCGCTTATAGCCATAGAAGAGGAGGCCGATCAGATGAGGTATGCTATGGAAAGCAAGCTGCTTGAGGCCTTTGTGACACCATTCGATAGACAGGATATATATAGTATTTCCAGACAGATGGATTACATACTAAATTATTCTCTATCGACAGCCCTGGAAATGAAGGCATTTGGTGTGAAGGTTGATGAACCGATTATGAAGATGGCAGGGGCTCTCTGCGAGGGTACAACAATCCTTTCAGCTGCGATCGATAGTATGAAGTTCGACAAGAAAGCATCCGAATCGATGATACAGGAAATAAGAAAAAGAGAACGTGAGATTGAATCGATATACATTGAATCGATGAGGCACATCTTTGCCTTAAACGATCCGATTACGATTCTGAAAAAGCGAGAAATTTATCATCATCTGAAAGACGCAGGGAGAACGCTCGGCATCACTATCGACATTCTACATAGAATAATATTGGGCATTGATTGAGAATCCTCACAAAAATCTTTCACGCTTAAGAAGGAATTCTCATGTCGGTCACAAATGAATTGAGATATACTTAAGGGACCTCTAGATGTCCAAAAAGTCTCATTATTTTCTTTTCAAATTCTAAGTCCACATGTATTTTTAGACTGAGGATTTAGATGACATAATCCGCCTCTTCCTCGAGGAGTTTGAGGTTATGTGGCTCAACCGTTAACGGATTAAAGGAGATGAGTAGAACTGCGTTTTTTATGGCGACCTGATCCCTCAGCGATTGGACGAATTTGAGAACTGTTGTGAAATCATTGTTTGTAATCATATATTCGAGGCCATCTATGATAACGAGAGCGCTCTCATTCGTCGATATGAATTTCTCGAGCTTGAAGCTCAGTTCTTCAAGATCTTTCGGTCTAATTGCATTATCCATTCCGACATTTGTAAGCCAGTAAATCATTGAGTTGCGAATTTCATATTTTTTCTTAAGCTTTGGAGGATAGGATCTAGTGACGATTAGTCCACGCGCTCCTCGATTGATTGCGTCAGAGAAGATGCTGTACGCTTTATTCGGCACCTTCTCCTTGATGATATATGTGCATCCCTTTTCTAAAGCAAAACTTTCCGATTGCATTGTCCCGCTCTCCCCCTAGCGCGAGTTCAAGCCCAGCGGTATGATGAGTATTAAGTCATGTCAATCCCCATGTTCTGAGAGTTTTGCGTTATCTAGCATTTCCGCCTCGGATTACCATGCGTGAATGACCTACAAAGGAAATATGAATTGAGGTTTAAGTTAATAGTGCTGTAGTTGTCTTTTTGGAATTCAAATTGAAAATTGTCTTCAAGCGCCGTCTCATTTAAACAGTACAATATACCGTCTGGGAAGATTTGATACTTGGTGGTTGATTTTCTCATAGAAGGAAGTTCACGTGGCAGAAATCCACCGTCCTCAAACTGCACCAAATAG
Organism: Methanomassiliicoccales archaeon; assembly: GCA_029907465.1. Lineage (NCBI taxonomy): Archaea > Methanobacteriati > Thermoplasmatota > Thermoplasmata > Methanomassiliicoccales > Methanomassiliicoccales archaeon. The sequence goes on along the minus strand of JARYLV010000003.1, from coordinate 63,652 downwards.
GAATCGACTACATGATGAAAATCAATGAAACGGCATCAAATGGATATATGAAGAAGTATTTTCTAGGCCAACCGGATTGGTGATCTTATTGCTGGATGAAAACGCAAGCGTGAATCATGCGATGGACTGTTGGTCAAAGGGATTTAATTGCGCTGAGTCTGTGTTGAGAGGAGTTTGTTTCGGATTTGGAATCGATCTTCCGCCCATTGCAAAAATGATGGCAACCCCCCTCGGAGGAGGCATGGGTCGTGCAGAAAATGTTTGCGGAGCGTTGTCTGGTGGTGTCATTGCGATTGGTGCAATACTAGGGAGAACTGAACATTTCGATGACAAGTTCAGGAGTTATATGGCTGCGAGAGAGCTTCACGATGAATTTTCGAAGCGTTTCGGCGGAACTCAATGCCGCGAGCTCAATTTCAGTGATTTCATTACAAGTCAGCACAAACGCAGATGTACAGAGTTTGTTAGGGAGGCAACTCGACTCACTTTCATCGCAATTTCAAAGCGCTTGTGATCCTGCACTTAATCTCGAATGCTTGCCTCAGGAACCGAATTTGTTGCATCGAAATCATCCACTTCGTTTCTTTTCTGGAAGATAGGAAAAGGTCATCTCAAAGACTTCTTCATACCTCGAGGCAAGGGTATATCTTGTCAGCTCCAGCTCCTCTTTTCGTTTTTTCCATACTATATCGTTTCTCCAGTCATTTATTGAGCCATTAACTTCTTACAATGTATAGAGTCGAGAAATTCAGAATTTGCGTTTCAAGAGGCCCCTTCTTTTAGTTATATGTCAAATAATACTGTGGCTGAGTGCTCAACTTCATCGACCTTCAGCATGTGATAAGTGACGGCTTTAATCTCCTTTTTTGGTGAATGTTTCTTCGGGTCAAATGCCTCCCCCCATGCCGTACATCTTAGGACGTTCCCTTCGATCGAAATATCGAATTTTGAGAACAGTAACCTCTTTGCGTCAAAAAGGTAGAGCAATTCTGATAAGAAATTATAGAGAAGCGATTCTTTGTCTTCGCCATCGACGCTGAACGTGTATTGAATTTTCGGCTCAATCTTTTCAGCATCAACTATCTGGTCGAACATTCCGTAGGCTGCGTTCGCGAAGCACTCCTCGATATTTGAGCCAAATGCCTTTATCATCGTATCTGCTGTATGGCCGATAACCGTGTATCTCATGTGTATGATCAATAATGGGTGCTGTATTAAAAATAATTTTGACGCATTGCTTGGGATATGAACTGGCAACTTCAACTGAGATAAAACTTCCCAGCCATGTGCGAGGATTTGGAGTCTATTAATCTCAAACGGAAGGATTTCCTCATAGGGTCAGAGACAACTCAGTACTGTGTTTATTGTTTGAGATTTGATATCATAAAAATATTTGAACAGGTTCGGCTGATTGTGAGGTTGCAGATTATTCTGATGCGGGTGGGTAATATGACATATAGGATTCAGCTTCCCGCCGTGCTTGAGGCCAATGCGTTCTCTTCACTTTTGATGTCAGTCGTCGAGATTCCTGGAACTGAGTCAATGGGTTTGCTATTGGGACATGAGGATAAGAGATTCATCGTCAATAAATTCAGGTCGTGCGTGGCGATTGATCTCGCTTATCCAATTCAAACTGCAGAGCGCGCGAGGACTTCGGTAACTTATGGAAACCTCGCAGCAAGGAACAGGCTCCACAGCACTGTGAGCGCAGTTGGATTTGCGATCGTCGGCGGTTTCCACTCGCATCCAAATACGAACACGCGGTTGACAAAGGAGGATAAGGATTTTATTTTCAATGAGCTCTCCCTCCTAAAATCTAAGCAGGGACTAGAGAAATGGCTTGAGATTGTTGTAAAAGTGAGTCGAATCAAGAATCCGTCAGCATCAAAACATCTATCGAGAATGTATAAGAACGAAAAAATGCCTGAGCCTGGTTTCTACCTACTTAACAATAATCCTGAGATAACGGGTCATCTCATCATCGATCCCTCGAATGTGTATCGTCTCGAGATGAAAGGATACTGGTTTTCCGGAAAACGGATATCTGAAGCAATGCTTTATTTGTGACAATTGGACACCCAATTCTGATGGTAGACTTCCTAATCTTTTATTTCTCACGCTCTCTCGTTCACTTTTAGGAAACAGGAGCCCGAAAAAGGAAGTATATCACTTAAGACGCCATGCTATTGGTGGTATCACAAGTATCAGACTGCGTCCCAATTGTTCTCACTCGTGTGAATATTTAGCATCCAGCATACCGAAGATCAGGTCAAAATGAAAAAGAATTCTTGATAGCCGTCTCTTGATTGATTAGGAAATCGTGTTGAATGAATATTCTTGAAATCGCAACGAATCAGCGGAATTTGTTGCCAATACTAAAATATGTCGGCATCCAAATATGAGGTTGTGATGAGTGCCAATGGCGATTTGAAAGAGATTCTTGCATATCAAAAGAATGAAATTACGCTATCTCGGTTCTACGCTCGTTTGGCTAATATTATCAGAGGAAAAGAAAATAAGGAAATTTTACGCAAGATTTCTAATGATGAATTGGCTCACTATGAGTTCTGGAAAAAGAAGTCTGGACGTGATGTTAAGCCGGATAGAATAAGAATTCTCTTTTATCTTTTGCTTTCAAGGTTGTTTGGCATCATTTTCGCGATCAAGTTGATGGAACAGCACGAGGCTCGAGCCCAGAAAGTATATGGTACTCTTACTAAGGACTACTCTGGAGTCGAACGGCTCGTTGAAGACGAGGTGTCCCATGAGGAAGAATTGATTGGTCTGATCGACGAGAAGAGACTTCATTATACTGGATCCATTGTGCGGGGAATGAATGATGGCATCGTTGAAATAACTGGTGAAGTAGCGGGTCTCTCTTTCGTTTTCAATGAAAGTCTTATAATCGGCATCGTAGCACTGATCACAGGTTCCGTCAGCTCATTGAGCCTGGCCAGTTCTGAATACCTGGCGGCGATTTGGGAGAAAGGGCATCAGACGCCTATCGGTTCCGCTGCGTATACCGTTGTCGCATACATGCTCACGATACTCATATTGATATGGCCACTTCTGATAGGAATCCCGCCGATCAGTGCGCTTGCGATCATTATTGTCAATGCTGTTATCCTCATCTTTATTTTCAACTACCACCTCTGTGTCGCTAAGGATTTGAAGCTCGGTAGGCGCTTTGGGCAGATGCTTCTAGTGAGTCTTGGTATCGCACTAATTTCCTTCGTTCTTGGATATGTAATCAAACACCTTCTCCATTTGGAGGTCTAGAGCAGAAGATCTTACTGGGGATCCGCAAGCAGATAGGAGTCTACCCTTTTCGTTTAACCCATTTTCTTGGATCATATATATTTCAAATCTTCTGAATTTTTTGTGACCACGAAAAAATTTTGTAGTGTTAAATTAAGATTATAATGTAAGTGGAGATGAATGGATGACGCCTGCCGAAATCGCAAAGGATAGGGAAGATGTGAAGAAGAAGGATATTACCCTTATTTCGTCTGTCCAGACGACATGGTCGAGAAGAAAGGTTCTTGACGTGCTGGAAAGTATTGATTGGAAATCGATTTTTTTACCGCTCCCTCGAGCGTGGGAAGATGCGATTGCAGCGCTAAGGGAGGGATTTGAATTCCAGTATGTCATCGAGGAGATGGAGAGCTCAGGTATTATCCATTTGCCGGAGGATAGACAGATCGTGGCGTCCTGGGAACCTTTGATTAAAGGGATCTCTCATGCTCCTCCCGAAAGAAAAGTTAGGTGTTACAGGGACATCGCTTCCTTCGATTCTGAAAGACAGATTGCAATGGAGTACGTGATATTGGCACTCCGCGCAAGATCTGGAAGAATCGAGATCTCTAAATGGAAGGAGCTGTTGTGCGAGGAAATAGACCTGGCTCGAAAGGAGTCGGAGTCAGATGCAAGGAGATTGAAGTCTGAATTAACCGGTCATTCGGTTTGTGTCGATTCTTCTGGGGACCTCGAAGAGATGCTGAGGTCCGAGGGGATAGAGGTGAAAAGGGTTATTGTCGACTCGCCAGTGCTCCCCCTTGATGTTCTTAGATCGGAAATGAGATGGCATATGAAGCAGGGACGTGAGATGCCAGATGATGCGATTTCAATGAGAATCAAGGAACATCTTGAATTCCTCGATTTATTGATTAAGAGCCGTACTTTCGACGACGCCTATGCTGAATGGAAAACCATTTATCGGCGCCAGAATTAAATCTGCTGGCTCAAGTACAACGACAGATGGGCCATTAAACGAAATTTTTATATAGAAGAACAAACACATAAGGGGTAACGACATTCGGGCATCTTTCGAAAGCAATTCCCTAAGGAGGTGGGTTTAATGGGAATGGCTGGAACACCGATACTTATATTGAAAGAGGGTACCAAGAGAGAAAGAGGTCGTGATGCTCAGTACAATAACATTATGGCCGCAAGGGCCGTTGCGGATGCTGTGAGAAGTTCCCTGGGTCCGAGAGGAATGGACAAGATGCTGGTTGACAGCATGGGGGACGTCGTCATTACAAATGATGGTGTGACAATTCTCAAGGAGATGGACGTCCAGCACCCAGCTGCAAAAATGCTAGTTGAAGTCTCGAAGGCCCAGGACGAGGAGTGTGGCGATGGCACGACAACGGCTGCGGTTCTTGCCGGTGAGCTTCTGAAGAAAGCCTTGGACCTGATCGATGCTGATGTCCATCCGACGATCATTGCGCAGGGTTACAGGATGGCCGCACAGAAAGCCACGGAGATTCTCGATTCACTTGCCATCCCAGTGAGGCCTGATGATAAGGATACTTTGAAGAAGATCGCAATGACCGCGATGATCAGTAAAGCCGTTTCGGCCTCGAGAGAACACCTTGCAAATCTCGCAGTCGAGGCAGTTGCAACGGTCGCAGAGCGGCGCGACGGCAAGTGGATTGTCGATTTGAAGGACAATGTTCAGATCGTTAAGAAACAGGGCGGTTCGATGGAGGACACAGAGATTATCAAGGGAATAATCGTCGACAAGGAGCCTGTACATCCTGCTATGCCAAGAAAGATCGAAAAGGCAAAGATCGCGCTCGTCAACGGAGCGATGGAGATCAAAAAGACAGAGGTCGAGGCAAAGATTCAGATCAGTGATCCTTCTCAGATGCAGGCATTCCTTGCCGAAGAAGAAAACATGCTAAAGAAGATGGTCGAATACGTCAAGAAAGCCGGTGCAAACGTGCTGTTCTGTCAGAAAGGGATTGATGACCTGGCTCAGCACTTCCTTGCAAAGGAGAAGATCTTCGCGGTCCGAAGGGTGAAAGAGTCGGACATGGAAAAGTTGGCGAAAGCGACTGGCGCGAACATTGTTAACAAGTTCAGTGAGCTAGAACCCTCCGATCTCGGTACCGCTGATCTCGTAGAAGTCAGAAAGATCCAGGAGGACGAGATGACCTTCGTCACGGGCTGCAAGAACCCGAAGGCTGTCTCGATTCTCATTCGCGGTGGGACCGAGCACGTCGTCGATGAGATGGAGCGGTCACTCGATGACGCGCTGAATGTCGTCGCGGTTGCGATTGAAGACGGCAAGATGATCACTGGCGGCGGGTCTACAGCCGTCGAGCTCGCAATGAAACTGAGGGAATACGCGGCCACCGTGAGCGGTAGAGAGCAGATTGCGATCGATGCGTTCGCGGCAGCGCTCGAGGTCATCCCGACCGCACTCGCTGAAAACGCCGGCCTGGATCCCATCGACATACTGATCGAGCTTAGAAAAGCTCACAAGAGTGGCGAGAAGCACGCGGGTGTCAATGTCTTCACAGGCAAAATAACTGACATGCTCAAGGAAAACGTCATCGAACCCTTGCGTGTTGGGAGACAAGCGATCAACTCTGCGACCGATGCCGCGGTCATGATCCTGAGGATCGATGACGTCATCGCTGCGAAGGGTGAGACCAAATCAGGTACAGCTGGTAAAGGAAAAGAGGGTGGCGGCGAGGAGGACCTCGGTGACTGAGAACTGAAATAACCCTCTCTTTTTTTAATTATTTTGCGTGCTTTATTGAAAAGACAACACAGAAAGTCTTCAGTTTTTTATGATAAGTCTACAATACAATATACTACTCTGTTTCACGAATCTTCCCAAATGTTCATTTAGGAATGCATATGTTTTAGCTCTCAATTCGGCTATTATTGGATCGGGTATGGGGTTGAATTTTATGAAATATTGCGAAGCGAAGCAGGGGCGTATCTTCGTTATCCGACTCGAAGACGGCGAGATCGTTCACAAGTCATTGGAAAAATTTGCTATGGAACACGGCATTTCTTCTGCATTTATCATCCTCGTCGGAGGGGCGCAACGCGGGAATATTGTAGTGGGCCCCTCTGATTCCGATACCCAGTCAATCGTCCCGATGTTGTTACCCTTTTCAAATGTGCATGAAGTGCTCGGCATTGGAACCATCTTTCTTAATGAAAGCGGTTATCCAATATCGCACATACATGGTGCCCTGGGGAGAAATAATGACGCAGTTGTTGGTTGCCTAAGAAAGGGTGTTGAGACATGGAAAGTGATCGAGGTCATTTTGATCGAGTTGAAAGAAGCGGACGCGATCAGGAAGAAGGATCAGAATACTGGTTTTGAACTACTCGACCCTGGGAAAACTTGTTCTTATAATAATAAAGACTCGCACCTACAGGACTAGGACCTACTTGAGGGCTTGCCAGAGATACCGATCACCCTATTGTTCCATATTGATCTCTTATTTTTATAATCCAAAGGTTGGTAATCAGGGGGGGGTAAGCCAAGAAATTGGACTTTATCCTCAACAAGAATCACTCCTATAGCAAGCACTGGCCCGGTTAAGAACGAAGGACTGTTTCAATGATTTCATTTAGGATCTCGATCTTGCGCGTTCATCATGACGTCTCGGTCATCGGGATGTTGGAGAATGTGCGTGTTGAATTCCTTTGCCAGTTATATTGGTCAGTCAAAATTGATGAATACTGAAAATTCCCCTTTGGTTTAACTAAAATAATCGATAATATCTATCAGGTGTAGATCCATGAGCAGGAGACCACCTTTCATCGTTTCTATCGTTTCGTTCTCTTGATTCTGTGGCCATTCAACCAAGGAATCCGCGAAGATGGGCAGCGCGTACTAGAATCTCGCTCATATCTTTTCCCGATCGATGTCTCAAGATATCCACCATTTCACGCGTGAGTTTTCGATGGGTTTCATCAATTTCATAGTCAAGATCAAGTCTATCGATAGCCTTCTTCAAATCCGCGTGCACGAGACCGAGTGAATCAGGGTTGAGATAGCGCAAAGCATCTCTCATACTATCATCAAAATGAACGAAGACTTCGCGGATGAATTCTAGATCTCTGTCGTCAAGAGCGTTAAGACCGAGCACTTCTGGAGGTAGCCCTATCGAGTATAGTGCTGAGGTAAATGTGATCGCTCTCGGGAGTTTCACACCCCCTATACTGCGGGAATAACCGAAAAGTCCGATGTGGAGCTTCCTTTTTCTCCTACTCGGTACGAATTTTGCCATTTCGTTGATCAACATCGCTAGCTGTGTGACCTGATTCCTATATTCTTTCGAGTATTTCTCGACGATTTCAAGGCATTTCTTTTCGTCAACTTCGTGAGCCTTGTTGGGTTTCCTCTCTTTGATCTTTTCAATCGCGTTTTTGACCTTTTCAGGTGGATTATCGTATTTGAACGATGATTGTACTGTAAATGTATGCACGGAAGGATATTCGTCCATTACTCTCTCCACTGTTTCAGGTCTGAATCCCCCCCTGAAAGGAACGGAGCCGATACCAATAATTGGATAGAGTCGGACAGTGCTCTCCTCCTCAAGACGTTGCAGTCTAAATAGAGCCACTTTGTTGATGAGCACCGCACTGATAAATCCATAGTTCATTGCTGGGTCTGACCTCGCCAGGAAGACCCTCTGGTGAAGAATTTCCTTATCTTCGAGGTATTCGCGTGTGATTTTGTGTGCATTCAGCATGTGGTCAAGTTCCTCAAAGAGCGGAATAACGTTAATCCGTTCGGGTTCGAACCTTCCAATCCACTCAGCAATTGTGATATCGCCTTTCTTGAATGCCTTTACCTGTTTTCCAACAACAAAATCCCTATAGTAGCGATATACCCTGTCCAAGCATTTCGCAGATGCCGTCATCGGCAAAATGACTTCAAAAATCGGCGGGATGTCATCGCCATAAAAAAGTTTTGCCGTGTCGAACGATCTGGGTATGCTTTCTAGGGTTTCCAGCAATATTTTTGCTTCTTCTTTTTCTACAGTCGGATTCGGCACCCGCGGAGTGATGAAAACATCTTTTCCAATTCTGTGATCCTTGAAGTAAAGATCATATTTCGTTAGTAATTTCTTCACGACGAAATTATCGACTTCTTTTCCCTCACAATCCCACATCTGCTCATCGCATCCAAGATGTGAGAAAACGTAATAGGCTTCCTGGATTTCGTCCTCCCCTCCCAACTCCGCGCTCTCCGCGAAGAATGGGACGTTAACGTTGTCGGGATGCTGAGTGCTCATACATCTTGGAATCTTCATGCCCGTTTGCATTCCCTTCCCCTTACCATGGTATATTAAATAAACCTTGCCCTCTTTCTTCGGAGCTTGTCAACATATTCGGGTTAATTTTGCGAAAAAAAGGGTATTTTGCAATAAATTTGGCGGCATTTCGTATGCTTATTGTTCACATCGTTGAATCATGGTATAATTTCAACGCTTTTCGTTATTAGCTTGATCATAGCAATTCTTTAGTATGAGCACCTCCAATAATAAATAAAAATCATTGATGGACACTTGAGACAATGCCAAGTGAATTATCTTTTGACCAATGCAGAAATGTTTGTCCAGAAATATTTTTTGAATGTGAATCCTCGGCTGATCTCACTCCTCTTGTTGGGATTATTGGTCAGGAACGGGCAGTTAAAGCGCTTCAATTCGGGCTCAATATCGAGAACAAAGGCTTCAATATTTATGTTTCTGGGATCCCTGGAACGGGTAGGCGCACCGCAATCGTTGATTTTGTCAAAGAGGTCGCGAGATCGAGACCTGTTCCGAATGATTGGTGCTACGTCAACAATTTTAAAGATCCAACAAGACCGAAAGCGATAGGTCTCCCGCCAGGCAAGGGGAGCAAATTCAAGAAGGAAATGGAAAAATTCGTTGCTGGAATCACAACTGCATTAAAATCAGCATTTGAGAGTGATGATTATATTAACAAGCGGACAGTCTTGCTTAGATCGATCGAGGAAGAGAGAAGTGAGCTTAGCAAATCTGTCAATAAAATCGCGGAAGAGGGCGGGTTCGTAATACAACAGTCTCAGATTGGGTTAATATTGATTCCAGTTGTCGATGGGAGGCCGATCACCGATGAAGAATTCCTTCATCTGCCACCTGCGATGCAGCAAAGAATACAGAAAAAAAGGGAGGTAGTTCAGAACAAGATTTTCGCCGTCTTCAGGTCTCTAAGAGACTTGGAGAGACGAGCAGAAGAGATTGTTAGCGATTTAAACAAGCAGGTAGCGAATTTTGCTATGGAGCCCTTTCTTACGTCATTTCGTGAGGAATTTGGTGACTCAAAGGACGTGCTTGAATTCTTGGAGGAAGTGCAGGAGAACATAATCGAAAATCTCCCCGTTATTCTTCAGGGCCAGCAGAAAGAAGCTCAAATTCCTTTTCTCACGCCACCGGCAGACCCTATGAAGAATTACGCCGTCAATCTCATTGTCGACAATTCAAATCTTCAAGGCGCACCCGTGGTGATTGAGCTCAATCCTTCATATGGCCGTTTGTTCGGCGTCACGGAAAAAGAGGCCAAATTTGGCGCTCTTGTAACTGATTTTACGATGATCCGTGGTGGCGCTGCGCACAAGGCAAATGGCGGATTTCTCGTGTTACCGGTTGAGGAGCTCCTGAGGGACCCTCTTATTTGGGAGAGTCTTAAACAATCATTGGCAAATGAAGTTCTCGAAATCGAAGAGCCTGCTGTGAAATTTGGCTATGTGGTCACAAAAACTCTTAGGCCAGGACCGATCCCCTTTAGGACAAAAGTCATTCTCATAGGCAATCCGATATTCTACGATTTGCTCTATTCTTTGGACAAAGATTTCCGGGAACTTTTCAAGGTAAAGGCAGATTTCGATACGACCATGGAGAGAAATGACGAGAATACTAGAAAGTATGCGTCGTTCATATGCACTCTCTGCGAAAAGGAACACCTCCTACACCTCAATCCAAGTGGACTTGCGGCTATTGTTGAATACGGCTCGAGACTAGCAGAGGATCAGAACAAGTTATCGACTCGATTTTCTGAAATATCAGATGTGATCCGAGAGGCGAACTACTATGCACGCCAGGACAATGCAAGACTGATCGGCAAAGAACATGTTGATAAGGCCCTCGAGGAAAGGGTCTATCGCTCAAACATGATTCAGGAAAAGATACGCGAGGCCATTATGAAAGGTCTCCTCTTGATAGACACTGATGGTGAAAGGGTCGGACAGGTGAATGGTCTTGCGGTGATGTCTGTTGGGGACTATACATTTGGCAGACCGAGCAAAATCACAGCAAGCATTGGTGTCGGTCGTGAAGGCATTGTTGATATTGAAAGAGAAGCGCAAATGGGCGGGCCAACGCACACGAAAGGCGTGATGATACTGGGCGGTTATCTCAATGATCGATACGCACGTGAGAAACCTCTAAGTCTCACCGCAAAGATTGTTTTTGAACAGAGTTACAGTGGAGTTGATGGTGACAGTGCATCGAGCACCGAGCTTTATGCTATTCTTTCAGCTCTTTCAGGAAAACCGATTAAACAGTACCTTGCTGTCACAGGATCAGTCAACCAGAAAGGAGAGGTCCAAGCGATTGGTGGCGTCAATGAGAAAATTGAGGGATTCTTCGAAGTGTGCAGGTTCAAAGGTCTCACTGGGAAGCAGGGTGTTGTGATACCTCAAAGCAATGTTCAGAATCTCATGCTGAAGGAAGAAGTTGTCAAGGCCGTAAAGGAAGGCAAGTTCCACATTTATCCAGTCAAAACAATTGACGAGGGCATAGAAATCCTGACGGGTGTCAAGGCTGGTCAAAGAATGCCAGATGGAACTTTCGAAAAGGGGTCGATCAACGACCTAGTGCAGAAACGACTATCGGAAATGGCTGACAGGATCAAAGAATATCGATTGTAGAAATGGCGTGGTAACCCGGCTACAATGTTGAATTAGACCTTTTTCTACTGCATTGGTCATTTACTGATCGAGTTATAATATGCCGTGAGACTCGTTTTGTAATAGAATTGGAATTCGATAATTTTCTCCGAATTTCCAGGAGGTCTTTCCTTCGCCGGTTTCGTTTGTGCAATAAAATTATATCGGAGCTGCGTATAGGTAGCGACTCGCATGCGGCTCCTCATCATCGGGTGTGGATCGATCGGCACTACATTGGCAAAAGCCGTTGACGAGATGTCTGAGGTCGATACAATCTACATCACAGACAAGAGTAAGGTCTGTGCCGCCCATTTGGTTGAAAGATTACATAAAGTCAAATATGTCGACAATAGCAACGAAAGTCTTTCTGCTATTGTCAACGATCTCGATTTAGTTGTTGAAGCTGCAAGCCAGGAAGCAGCAAGGGACTTTGTCCCCTTTTTCCTTGAGAAAGGTGTTGACGTAATGATGATGAGCGTGGGTGCCCTTGTAGACGATGAATTTAGAGAAAGATGTTTCAGACTCTCGAAGGAAAAGGGAAGCCGTATTTTTGTCCCCTCAGGAGCGATAACTGGCACTGACGGTCTCCGATCAGCTTCTGCAGGTCAAATCGACGAAGTGACACTGATAACTACAAAAGGAGCTAAGAGTCTCCGCTCAATTGAATACTTTAGAAAAAGAGGAATCGATATCGACAAGATCAAGGAACCGACGGTCGTTTTTGAGGGCTCAGCACGCGAGGCTGCTCAGATTTTTCCGAGGAATATGAATGTCGCCGCGACAGTGAGCTTATTGGGTATAGGATTTGACAGAACCAGAGTGAAAATCGTGTGCGATCCCAACGGGGATAGGAACACGCACACTTTGATTGTCAGAGGCCCGTTTGGTGAGATTACCTCAACGACAAGCAACATACCATTCCCACAAAATCCATCAACAAGTTATCTTGCTGCGCTTTCCGCGATTGCAGCCCTAAAACGAATTATCAGCAATGTTTGGATCGGTGTGTGAAACACTTTTTCCTGGCGCTCCAGACTGCACAGAAAAAGTCAATTCGTAGGAATAGTTATAAGCGATTATGTGACTTCTCATCCCCGAGTGGTCCCATGAATGGAAGGGTGAAGCGCGTTTTTGCGAATCTTGTCGAAGAAGTCGACGCGATTTTGCTCATCAATGATGCTGAACCAAATATCGATCAGTCATTTTTTTATGTGACAGGACTTGAATCAGGACTTTTTGAAGGTTGCTTTGTAATATTATGGCCAGATGGCGGTTTGGATCTTTTTTCGTCGAAGCTGGAAGAGACCAGTGCGAGATCAGTTCTCGATAACGTGAGAGTATTTAATAAGGGGGCTGACAGGGAACAGATGTTGAAGGATTCTCTCCGAGGCGTCAAACGACTGGGAATTAATGGTGCAGCGATCACGTTGAGGAACTTTCGCGAAATTAAGAAAGCCGTGCCAGGGATTGAAGAAGTCGATGTTTGGAAAGCGATTGAGAAAGCCCGTTTGGTGAAAGATAGCAATGAGGTTGAAAGGATTAGGAAAGCATGCAAGATCGTTTCTGTTGTTGCAGAAGAGATCCCACATTTTCTAACAGAAGGAATAACAGAATACGAAGCCGCTGCTGAGATCGCATATCGGATGCAGAAGAAAGGGGCAACTTCACCGTCGTTCGATCCCAATGCCTCTTTTGGAGCAAATTCAGCTGAACCTCATCATGTACCCACGGATAAAAAACTGTCAAGAGGCGAATGCGCTCTCTTTGATTTTGGCGCAAAGTACCGGCGCTATTGCTCTGACATCACTCGCACTTTCTTTTTTGGTAAGCCGCATCCGGATCTTGAAGAAATGTACTCAATCGTGCTTGAGGCCCAGGATGCTGCGATCAGGATGATGCGTGCAGGTGCTAGGGCAAAGGACATCGACGCCTGTGCTAGAGATATCATAGACGCGACTCGATTCAAGGGAAGATTCATTCACTCGATTGGCCATGCGATAGGTCTCTCTGTTCATGATGGGGGTAGAATCGCGGCCGAGGACGGTTTCGTTCTGGAAGAGAACATGGTCCTTACGGTCGAGCCAGGCATATATGTTCCTGGCATTGGAGGGATCAGGATCGAAGATGATGTGCTCGTTACGGCAAGTGGATGCGAATTGTTAACGACCGCTCCGAAAGAATTGATGGTGATCTGAATGGAGGATATCCTGAGCGAAGCCGTCGATCGCATGTTACGAGAAGGTGCGGAGTTTTGCGATACCCGATTTCAAACTATACATTCGTGTCAGATCAGGATTGTTGACGGAGGGATTAGAGCACTTAATGAGGAAAGGATTGGAGGACTGTGCTTCAGGGCGAGGATCGGAGGATCATGGGGGTACGCCTCTACTGTCGCCCTTGACAGATCTTCCACCATTGCTTCATGTATTAATGCTGTGAAGAATGCAAAATTAGGTGGTTCGGCTGGACAAAAAATTATGGAAATGCCATCACTCGAGAGGAAGATCAGAGCGGATCTCAGGATACATCCTATCGATGTACCGATCGATGAAAAAATTAAGGTGGTAAAGGAGCTCGAATCGTCTCAACGAGTCGATAAACGCATCGTCAATACGAATGCGAATTATAGAGACGAGGTGAGAACGAATTTTTTAATGAATTCTTTCGGCGCCCAGATCAAATGGGAGGAGGTTAGAGTCCGTCTCATCGCTTACTCAGTTGCTTCTGAGGCTGGCCGACAAGAGATCTACTACGAAAGCGTGGACGGAACAGGAGGGTTTGAAATCGCGAAAAGTAGCGATCTCGAGTCGATTGGTAGAAAGTGCGGTGAGGAAGCCATTAGAATGCTCGAAGCGAAAAAGCCGCCATCTGGTTATTTGACATGTATCTCTGATCCTCAGATAACTGGCCTTCTCGCTCATGAAGTGATCGGTCACGCAGCGGAAGCCGATGAGGTCGTCAAGAGGAGATCTTTCCTGACAAAAGCCGTCGGAGAAATAGTTGCGAGCGAAGCTGTCACCTTGGTGGATGATGGGACGATCAAAGGCGCCTATGGATCAATACCTGTGGACGATGAAGGCGTGCCGAGCTCGAGGACACTGATTATTGATAGAGGGATTTATCGAGGGTATATGCACAATCTTGAAACCGCTTCTCAAATGGGTGCGAGACCTACTGGGAACGGTCGTGCTCAAGATTTCAGCAAGCGAATCTGGGCCCGAATGACGAATACGTATATCGAAGGTGGGGACTGGACTCTTGAGGAAATGATCGAGGACATCGATTATGGTGTGCTCGCGGAGAAAATGATCAGCGGTATGGAAGATCCTGTCGGAGGAGGTTTCGAGGCAAAGACACTCCGCGGATATCTCATTGAGAAGGGTGAAATCCGGGACTTACTGAGATCGTTTACATTGACTGGAAATGCTTTACAGATACTCAAAACGATGGACGCCGTTGGCACAGAGGTTCAGCTGGATGGTGGTACGTGTGGTAAAGGGACGGAGGATTTTGTCCCCGTCTCATCCGGAGGGCCTTATTGTAGATCCAGGCTTATCGTTGGAGGCGGTTAATTGAATCTCGAGAGGATTGTCGAAATTGCGAGCAGAACCGCAAGGGGGGAAATTGGAGTAAATCAGTTCGAAATATTCGGAACAGAGGCAAAAATCCTGAGTGTCTACGTTGACGACGGATCGATCAAGAGTGTAGAGGAGAAGTTCGATCGGGGGATAGCTGTCAGAATTGCGAAGGGAAAGAGGATAGGCCAATCCGCATCAACATGTGATGGAATCAAAGATGCAGAGAGGTGCGTTCGCCTCGCTAGTGATTTGGCGACAGTTTCTCCCGAGGACAGAAATTTCGAACAGTTCTCTGCTGGAGGGCAGGCAGTTTTTTCTCCAAAGGTCTATGATGAACAAATCGAATTGGCAACTCCTAGAGAACTAGCAGGGATCGCAAGTTCCATTGTGGGTTGCTGTACTGAGAAGGGAAAGGTCGAGGTGCCCCTCGGTTTACTGAGGATCTCTACAATCGAACTGAGGATCGTGAACTCAAATGGTGTCGACGCTTCTCACAAGAGTACGATGCTTTATCTAAGATTTACCGCCAAGGCAAATGACAAAGCTCCTGGAGAAGGCATCGAAGAATTTTATTCAACGCATTTGAGCGACGTTGATCCCTTTTCGATCGGAAAATCTCTCAAAGAAGGAGCTAAGGCGTCTGCCCGGGCGGTGCCTTTTAAAGGGCGATTTATTGGGGAAACGGTGTTGACCCCCGCCAACTTCGCAGAAATGCTCCTAACATCTGTCGGTCATGCGATTGATGGTGAGAATGTTCACAGGAAAAGAAGCGCGTGGGCAAACAAGATTAACGACGCAGTGGCGTCCTCGCAGGTCACAATTGTTGACGATCCAAGTGACGGAAAAGGAATTCTCTCGGCACCGTTTGATGATGAAGGTACACCAACATCGAAAAAAACGATTGTCGAGAAAGGAATTCTCAAGCAATTCATTTATGACTTTTATACTGCAACACTAGAAGGCGTCAAGTCTTCAGGCAACGGGATGAGGAGAAATCCCACGGACGCTCATGGCATTTACAGGACACCTGTGTCGATCAGTCCTATCAACCTTGTCCTAGTGCCAGGGAATAAGAGTAGAGAATCTCTCATTTCTTCGGTCGATGATGGCATACTGATCGAACGGGTCGCGGCTCCAGAAGTTAATCCGATCAATGGCGCATTTGCAATGGAAGTGAGATGCGCGTCCGTTATCAAGCAGGGGGAGATCATCCAGAGGATCAATCATGCGCTACTTGTTGGTAATATGTTTGAAGCACTGCGTAAAATTGGGGACATCGCCAATGATTCAACCGTAGTCAAGTCATGCATTGTCCCAACAGTGAGTATTGAGTCCCTGGAACTAATCGGCGGAAAATAGATCTTTAACAATTTTTTGATGATTAGGCCCGGTCGAGTGTGACCTTCATCCGGTCACCAACTCTTCTCAGATTCTTTGGATCCCCTAATACCCTACCAACTGGTGTGACGGGCGAAATCGCAACTGGAGAGTCGTCGCTGCTTATGGGTGTCGGTCCATAAAAGAGGCAGAGGGCGTTTCCATCAGGCCAGTACGCAACCTCGCCGATTTCCATTACCTTCTTGCCGCGCTCCAGTTTCATTTTTACTGGAATCTCAAAGTAAATCTCTTCACCCCATATATTTGTGTAGGCATCGAAAGGAAGGGCGTTCCAGATAGCTTCAGCCGTATTCGTATCGTTTAACTCAATAAGGAATTCATCGTGTGGCGTGGTCATTCTCACCCGTCTCGTCACTTTATCACCGACCGTTATAAAGTTACGGATTAAATATTATTTATTACGACCAAAAAATAAGGAAAGGGGATTGTTTCTAAGAAATGTGGCAAAAAAATCAATCGTTTGTTTTCTTCATTTCAAAGAGTGATCTGATTTCTCTGCCAACAACCTCGATCAGCCTTTCCGACTCTTGTTTCTCCAACTCTTTCATTCTCTTGAGACCGTTCTTCCAGTCAGCAATCCATTCTTTGGAAAACTCGCCAGAGAGAATCTTATCGAGCATCCTGTCCATCGCCTTTCTCGTCTCCTCGGTAATAATGTAATCTCTCTGCGTGAGTCCACCGAATTCGGCCGTGTTGCTGACGTTCTTCCACATGTGTACGAGTCCACCTGCTTGGATTAGATCCACGATGAGTTTTAGCTCGTGAAGGCATTCGAAATACGCCAGTTCTGGCTGATACCCTCTTTTCACAAGTGTATCGAAACCAGCGAGAATCAGCGCAGTGACGCCGCCGCAAAGAACCGCCTGCTCTCCGAAGAGATCAGAAGTGACCTCTTCATGGAATGTAGTCTCGATGACGCCTGCTCTTGTCGACCCAATGCCCTTCGCGAGCGCAAGAACGATCTCCTTCGCGTGCCCAGTGTAGTCCTGCTCTACTGCGATGAGTGCAGGTACGCCAAATCCCTCTAGGAAGACCTCTCGCTCTCTCTTACCAGGTGACTTTGGCGCGACCATGATGACATCAACATTTTTCGGCGGTTTGACCTGGCCGTAAACAACGGTAAACCCATGCGCAAAATCGAGTGCACAACCTTCCTTCAGGTTCGGGAGCACATATTTGTTGTAAACTTCTTCCTGAACTTCATCTGGAAGGAGCATCATAACAACATCCGCGTTCTTGACAGCGTCCGGAATCTCGGCGACGGCAACGCCATCCTTTTTAGCTTGCTCCCAGGAATTCCCACCTTTTCTCACACCTACGACTACATTTAACCCGCTGTCTTTTAGGCATAGGGCTTGGGCTCTACCCTGGCTGCCGTAGCCAAGGACAGCGATTTTCTTGCCCTTCAGTACATTTAGATCCGCATCTTTATCGTGATAGATTTTCGCCATACACATCTCACCTATCCAATTTGATTTGCGACCTTAAAGTATGTCAAATATAAACAAGATTCGCTTCAACTTTCTCGTTAATTATCTTTGCGAAGTGATGCCACGAATGCCGTTTGGCAATTCTCCTCAGGCGAAAGCTCTAGGCGACAAATGCACTTTTCCTTTAGGTACTCGACGGAAATGACGTCCTGAAGGTTCCGGAGTGAGTGAAGCAGTTTCCCGTTGAGAGAAGAATTCCTGATTTCGAAGACCATTTCGACCTTACCATCGCTCCTTTCGACGAATGCTCTGTTCACTTCGACCTTTCTTCGCACGAGCTCTGAGAGAACCTTAGGAAGGACTCCCTGAGTATTCTCGCCAATAATTCTTATGACCTCCATTTGCAGCGCCCCCTCACAAGATCCTTACCGCCACCAGGCGGAATCATCGGAAGAACATCTTCTTCTGGATCGACGTGGATGTCGACGATGAATGGCACATCAGATCTCAAACCTCGTTCCAGTGCTTCCCTCAATTCTGATGGCTTCTCCACTACGACACCATCAGCTCCGAAGGCCTGGGCAAGTTTCACAAAATCGGGATTATTCCTTAACTCTGTGCCACTATAACGCTTCCCCCAAAACAGCTTCTGCCACTGCTTGACCATCCCGAGCCACCCGTTGTTCATGAGGCAGACCATGACGGGAAGATTCTCGCAGACCGCTGTCGCGAACTCTTGGAAAACCATCTGCAAACTCCCATCACCTGCGATGTCGATAACGGGCCTATTTGGAAAGGCGACCTTAACTCCCAGAGCAGCAGGGAATCCAAATCCCATTGTCCCAAATCCACCGGATGTTATGAATTGTCGCGGATGTCTCACTTTGAGGAAGTGTGCGGCCCACATTTGGTTCTGTCCAACCTCTGTAGTAACAATCGCGTCGTCTGGCAAAATCTTGTTGAGCTCATGAATGACTTTCTGTGGCTTGATCGGGTTGCCACCAAGATCGATACAGCATTCGCACTCCTCTCGTAGTGCTTTTATACGAAGAGACCAGGGCGTTTCCTCTCTGGAGGCATTGAGCCGATCGATTACTGTCCTCAGTATCTTTTTTGCATCGCCAATCAGTTTAACTCTCGTATGCATGCCCTTTCCAACTTCGCCAGCGTCAATATCGATATGAATGATTTTAACTTTATCAGAAAGGATGCTCTGATTGCCTGCGCTCCTGTCAGAAAATCGTGTGCCGATGGCGAGGAGGACGTCGCAATCAAGGAATGCCCTTCTAGCAGCTTCTCGACCGTGCATGCCTATGACGCCGAGGCAGAGAGGGTGGTTCTCCGGAACCGCCCCTTTGCCCATGATCGTCGTCACAATCGGTGCCATGAGAGTCTCTGCGAGTTCAAGCACCTCAGGAGAAGCATTAGCCCAAATGACACCTCCGCCCACAAGCAACAGTGGTCTCTCGGCCTCATGCAACATCCTAAGCGCTTCAGGGAGATCGGATAGATCCTCTAACGGCTTTGCCACATGAAACTCTCTTTCGAGTAATTCATCCGGTACGTCACCGCGCATCACATCAACAGGCAAATCAACGTGTACCGGACCATATCGCCCCGTTGTTGCGATCTTGAACCCCCGTTTGATCGCCTCGGGGATGTCTTTTGGATCGAGAACTCTGAAGTTGTGTTTGGTGATCGGCATCATTAGGCTGAAGGAATCAGCCTCCTGAAAAGCATCATTACCAATAAGGTGGGTGGCTACTTGACCTGTGATCACAAGCATCGGGGAGGAATCGACAAACGCTGTGGCTACGCCTGTCATGAGATTCGTCACGCCCGGTCCCGAAGTTGAGGTGCATACGCCAGGTCTTCCTGTTGCTCTTGCGTATCCGTCGGCCATATGTGCCGCGCATTGCTCGTGACGGACTAGCACGTGACGTATTTTTGAATCCAGGAGGTCATCGTACAGGGGAATTGTGGTGCCTCCCGGTAATCCAAACATGACCTCGACGCCGTGTCGTTCAAGTAATTCTAAAACTGCCTTTGATCCTCTCAAAAGCTACCCTCCATACTCCAACAATGGGTGAGGACATCCTTCAACGAGGATGCCTCTAACTAATTATGATCACCACTGCGCTAATACGAGAAATCACCGAAATATCAAAGCGCGTGGTCATTCTAAACACAGTCAACCTTTATCTCAGGCCGAGTATTTAACGCTTGCTAGTGATTCACACAATGATGCGGTGTAATGGATTCGAGAAAGTTCAAGGATGCTCTTTACCCGTTTATTTGTTCTTGAGGCAATCTAACCACACGCAGTCAAGAGAGTGTTTTTAATGGATAATTCTCTTATACTGTCTAGATGACGATCGTCTTTCACGAAAGATATCTTGATCATTTTCAATATAGTGGCCATCCTGAATGTCCAGACAGACTTGTTTTTGCAGTAAGGAAGATGTTGGATACAAGCGTGTGGAAGGATGTCATCAGACCCGAACCAGCCTCCGACACAGACCTTCTGCTTGTCCATACGAAAGACCATATCGAAAGAATTAAAACGGCGAAAGAAGGATTTCTCGATCCAGATACTTATATCCGTAAGGAAACATATGAGATTGCCCTGCTTGCTGCAGGAGGTGCGATTGCCGCTGCAAGGATTGCCTACGATTCCTGTCGACCAGCTCTTGCCTTGGTAAGGCCGCCTGGACATCATGCGGGGAAGGACTTCTGTGGGGGATTCTGTTACTTCAATAATATAGCGATCGCGGCCAGAAAACTCTCCCTCGATAGAATCGCGATCGTTGACATCGATGTGCACCACGGAAATGGTACCGAAGATATTTTCTTTGACGATGACAAGGTACTTTTCATCTCAACTCACCAGTATGGGATTTATCCTGGCACTGGTGCCGCTGAAGATGTCGGCACAGGGACAGGTGAAGGGTATACAATCAACATTCCATTGAGAAGTGGCGTCGGAGACGAAACCTATCTTTTCGCGTTTGATAGGATTATCAAGCCCGTAATCGAACAGTACGATCCTGAATGCCTGCTCGTCAGTATCGGAATTGATGCCCATTATGCCGACCCAATTGCTTCGCTGAGGCTATCAACGATTGGTTACCTCGAACTTTGTCGCAAATTGATCGATATATCTCCTGATCGTAAGATTGCATTCATTCTCGAGGGAGGTTATGATCTTGAGGCAACAGCGGAGGTACTCGCAGGCCTCGGTGGTTTAATTTGTAATAAAGAGATTCCTATGAATAGAGAACAGCCCAAGAATGTCGAGACGATCAACAGAGAATCTGTCGAGAGGGTCATTAACATTCAGAGAAAGTACTGGGATCTTTAAGTTGTACTAAATTGCTAGAACCGCGCAGATTCAAATATTGCGATTTAGATTCCGAAAACGGGAGATCGTATCAGAATATTGGTCCCCAGCAGTTTCAAGAACGGCGAGGAAGAGAAACATGAAGGTGAAAGTTGGCATCAATGGTTATGGAACAATCGGCAAGAGAATAGCCTTCGCCATTGCCAAACAGGACGACATGGAAGTCGTGGGTGTTACAAAAACGAAACCGAGCTATGAGGCACGGCTTGCGATCAAGGAAGGAATCCCCTTATATGCCGCCAGACCCGAGCATATTGAAGCATTTGAGAAAGATGGCATAAAGGTCGCGGGGACTCTAGAAGACCTTCTCTCAAAGGTGGATATCATCGTTGACGCGACACCAGGCGATGTCGGTGCCGTCTACAAGCCGATGTATGAAAAAGCTGGTGTTAAGGCAATTTTCCAAGGCGGTGAGAAGCACGGTGTTGCTGGTATTTCATTCAATTCCTTCGCAAATTATCACGAAGCCTGGGGTGCGCGCTTCGTTCGCGTCGTCAGCTGCAATACCACTGGTCTAATACGGACACTTTACCCGATCGACAAGGTCTTTGGCATTGAAAGAGCATTCGCCGCCCTCATACGAAGAGGCGCGGATCCCGCAGATCGCAAAGGAGCAGCTCTCAATGCAATCGAACCTACTCTGAAACTGCCAACGCATCACGGACCAGACGTACAGACCATTATGCCTTGGCTTAATATCCAGACAATGGCGGTAGTGACGCCGACAACACAAATGCATGTCCATTGCCTCGCCGTCGACCTGAAGAAAAAAGCAAAAGACGAAGATATCCTGTCGGTTTGGGACAAGGTTCCTAGAATTAAATTTGTGAGCGGCAAACACGGGATTAAATCATCCGCGCAGATCATGGAACTAGCTAGGGATCTCAATCGGCCCCGTGGAGATTTCATGGAGATCATCGTTTGGGAAGACGGGGTCAAAGTGGTTAACAGCACGCTTTACTACTATCAAGCGGTGCACCAAGAAAGCGATGTGATACCAGAAAATATTGACTGCATCAGAGCCATGATGAAGCTCGAAAAAGATCCATTGAGATCAATCAGGAAAACTGATAAGACCCTTGGTATAGGCAAATGAATAAGCTAATCAATAAGGGGCAACCCTTTTTACCCTTTTACCTCCCTTTTATTTGCGTATGACGATTAGAGTCGCTATAAATGGTTTCGGCAGAATTGGTCGGTCATTCTTCAGATGTGCTATCCAGCGAGAGAATTATCTCAGGGATTTTGAAATTGTTGCGGTGAATGATCTTGCCGATGCTAAGACACTTGCGTATTTATTGAAATACGACAGCGTGCATGGGATGCTTGATGCAGTAATTCGGCCAAGTGGTGGCAATCTAGTAATCAATGACCAAATCGTCAAGTTCACTTCTGAAAAAGACCCTTCGAAACTACCATGGGCGCGTGAGGAGGTCGATGTTGTTATTGAATCGACAGGTTTCTTTACAGACAGGAAAATGTGCAAACTCCATCTAGATGCTGGTGCAAGGAAAGTTCTTATCACCGCACCAGCAACCAATCCGGATATTACTGTCGTTCTCGGTGCAAATTTGGAGGATTATGATAAAGGCGAACATCACATCATTTCAATGGCATCATGCACAACGAACAGTGTTGCACTCCCTGCAAAAGTCTTGAACGACAACTTTGGAATAGTCTCTGGCCTCATGACGACGGTTCACGCTTACACAAGTGATCAGAGGCTACTGGACTTCCCGCATACTGATCTGAGAAGGGCGAGGGCAGCCCCGCTTTCTATCGTCCCCACAACAACTGGTGCTGCTAGAGCTGTCTCTCAAGTCTTGCCAGAGCTCGAAGGAAAACTCAACGGCGTTGCTCTTCGGGTGCCCGTCCCCGACGGTTCAATTACGGATCTTACTGTCATGGTCATGGAAAGTGTTGATAGAGACACGGTGAACGAGGCGTTGCGAACGGCTGCCGAAGGTTCCATGAAGGGTCTACTAGGGTATTCTGAGGAACCGATCGTCTCCGTCGATGTTGTAGGTGATCCCCGCTCATCAGTTGTCGACGCTCCAAGTACGATGGTTGTGAAGGAAAAAGGTAATTTAGTCAAGGTGCTATGCTGGTACGACAATGAATGGGGATACTCAAGTCGACTTGTCGATTTCCTTTCGTATATCCTCTGAGGTATGGCTATGAAAGAGTACAACACTCTCGATGACTTCGATGTAAGGCACAAGACTGTGTTGCTTAGGGTCGACATCAACTGCCCGCTTAAGAGAGATACGCTAGAGATCGAGGACGACAACCGCATCAGACAGATTGTTCCGACGGTGGGAGAGTTGCTGAGTAAGCATGCCAAAGTGGTCATACTGGCTCATCAGGGGCGACCTGGTGACTGGGACTTTGCCCCCCTCGATAAACATGCTGCTGTCCTCAGCAAACATCTCGGCAAAGAGGTCCGTTATGTAGACGATCTCATCGGCGAGAAGGCGATTAAGGCGATTAGAGAACTCCAGCCAGGTGAAGCGATCATTTTGAAGAACGTGAGAGAATTGCCGTATGAACAGGAAAAAAAATCGCAGGAGGAGCACTCAAAATCAGAACTTGTGAGTGTCCTCGCGCCGCTCGTAGATCTTTACGTTAACGATGCGTTTGCCGCATCTCACAGGGCTCATTGTTCGCTCGTTGGTTTCCCAGCGGTTCTCCCGTCTGCGGCAGGACGATTAATGGAAAAGGAACTTTCTGCACTGAAGAAATTATTCGAGAATCCCATGAAGCCATCTGTCTTCGTGCTTGGTGGGGCAAAAGTGTCCGATATTGTCCCCGTCGTCACTCGACTGGTTAGCAAAAAGATTGCGACTATGGTTATCCTCGTCGGTCTATCTGCGAATGCTTTCTTAAAAGCAAGAGGAGTCGATCTTGGGGAGGTAAATGATGCCCCCCTTTCTAGTAACTTGACTCAGGAAGATCTTGAAGCGGCGAAGAAACTCCTAGAGGAAAAGGGCGAGTATATCCTACTGCCTCACGATGTTGCAATTGAGGTCGACGGTAGACGTAGAGAACTATTTGTCGGAGACCTCCCATCGGAATACCCAATACGGGATATTGGGAGAGCATCGATCGAGAAGTTTGTCAAGGTGATTTACAATGCAAAGACCGTCTTCATGTCAGGACCTGCTGGCATGATCGAAAAAAAAGAATTCTTGATCGGGACGAAGGAACTTCTGACAGCGATGGCCGCATCACATGCTTACACGGTCATCGGAGGTGGACATACGGTGGGGGTTGCTGAATCTCTGAAACTCGTCGATCGGCTTTCTTATGTGAGCACAGGTGGGGGAGCACTCGAGACATTTCTAATGGGGAAACCGCTTCCAGCTGTCGAAGCGCTAAAAGCAGCTGTGAACAGGAAACTATAAAACCCGTTCCATCCGTTCAAGCGCTTCTTTTATGCGACTTACTGGTTGTGTGAGAGCAACACGAACATATCCTTCGCCGTATTCACCAAATCCGACTCCCGGGGTTACGACGACCCCCACGTCTAGAAGCTTTTTCGAAAACTCCATCGATTTTCCTTCGACTGGGAACCAGAGATAAAAGGTTCCGAGCGGTGGCTCCACGTTGAATCCCAGTTTCCGAAGACCTGTGACGAATGCATCCCTCCTGCCCCTGTAGATCTCACAATTCTTCTCAACAGAGGCTGGTCTTCCGATACACTCGTACTCTTTCAGGGCTTTGATCGCCGCCTTTTGGATGAATTTTGGAACGCCAGAGTCGACTTGGGATTTCACTTTTTTCAAGCCAGCGATAAGATCCTCGCTACCGACAGCGTATCCGATCCGGTACCCCGTCATATTGAAGGTCTTCGAAAACGATCCAAATTCAATGCAATCTCTTCCAAATTCCAAAATGCTTGGTGCGGTGTAGCCATCGAAGGTGATCTCCGAGTAAGCGTTATCATAGCAGATGATCGTCCCCGTATCTCTCCCCCATTCCACGATCCTTTTCAAAAACTCTTTTGTAGCGACAGCACCGGTTGGATTGTTGGGATAGTTGATAAAAAGCATTTTTCCGTTTCTAGGCAGACTCTCAATATCAACAAGAAAGTTATTCTCAGCGAGCAACGGGATTCTCATGGGAATGCCCTCTGAGAGTAGGGTACCTCCTTGAGCGTAGACTGGATATGCGGGGTCAGGAACGAGCACCACATCACCGGGGTTAACAAATGCTCTACAGATATTCACGAGGCCCTCTTTGCTTCCCATCGTGATGACGACTTCTTTCTCAGGATCGACATCGACGCCGAACCTCCTCATGTACCACTCAGCAACGGCTCTCCTTGTCTCAATTTCACCAGCACTCGTTGAATACTGATGATTGACGGGATCCCGCGCCTGTCTGATCATCTCTTCCACAATCTCATTTGGTGTCGGAATATCTGGGTCTCCAATTCCAAAGTCGATGATGTCAACTCCTTCGGCTTTCTTCGCTCTGACCTTTGCTTCGATATCAGCGAACAAATACGGAGGAATCTTTTTCAGTCTTTCTGCAACCTCATGTGCCATATTGATCACTCCAACTCAATCTCCCCAGAAAAAACTCGGACAGCTGGACCACGCATTGTGACCGATGATAGGTCCTTTGGGACAGTCACCCAGAGACCTCCTCCTGGCAACCGCACCTCAGTCTCTTCATCGAATTTGACAAGTCCAGCGATCGCAGCCGCGACGGCAGCCGCGCATGCCCCAGTACCGCAAGCAAGTGTCCACCCAGCACCCCGTTCAAAGACGTCGACGACGATTCTCTTCGCATCGATTCTCGCGAACTCCACGTTCGTTCTTCTCGGAAAAACGGGATGTTTTTCAATCAAAGGACCTAAAATTCTCATTTCATCGGGACTAAAATCCTCAAAAGTCACGAAATGAGGATTACCCATCGATACTGCTGTCCCTTGGATCTGCCGTCCACCCACATCGATAACCTTCTGAATAAATTGACCCTCACATTTCATTGGAATTGACGAGCAGTCAAGAGAGGGTCTGCCCATATCTACAATGACCTCGTCAACCTCATCATTTTGGACGATGCATCGCACTTCTTTAATACCGCTTAATGTTGCAATTCTCATTTTTTCCTTCCTGACAATCGAAAAATCATAGAGGTGCTTTGCCATACATCTGATCCCGTTGCCACACATTTCTGCCTCACTGCCATCTGCGTTGAAAACCCTCATTTTGGCATCGGCATCACGTGACTGCTCGAGGACAAGGATCCCATCTGCACCGATTCCATAGTGTCTGTCGCATAGGTCTACAATTTTCTTTTTCGAGAGTTGTAGCCGACACTGAGAATCGTCGAATAGTATGAAATCGTTGCCTATCCCATGATACTTCCAAAACTTCAAACCATCAGCCTCGAGGGTACCTTCTGATGCCGCAATATGTCATCAATAGTCTCCATTTCTCGAATTATGTTCACGGTTCCGTTGTAGATCAGTAATTCACGGCACCTCGGCCTTGAGTTATATTGGGAGCTCATTGAAAAACCGTATGCACCTGCGTCATATACAGCGAGTAAGTCCCCCTCGTCCAGTTTCGGCAGAAGCCTGTCCCTTGCCAGAAAATCACCAGATTCACAAATAGGTCCAACGATATCGTAGACCACTTCCCCTGGCGCCTCAAACTTATTAGCAACAGCGATATGGTGGTATGAACCATAGAATGAAGGCCTGATGAGGATATTAAATCCCGCGTCCACGCAAGCGAAGTTCTTCTCAGGTGTCTCTTTTATGTCGACCACCCTCGTGAGCAGTACGGTAGTGTCGGCCACAATGTATCTTCCTGGCTCAATTGCCACTGTTCTAACAGAACATCCCGCTTTAATTCTCGATGTGACTTCCCGCGCGAGCAGATCGACGTCCATCGATTTTTCGTCTGGTCTGTATGGGATACCGATGCCGCCCCCAATGTCAATGAATTCGAGTTCAATTTTGAGTTTTTCCTCAAGTTCCTTCGCGATTGACACGAGAACATCGGTGACCTTGACGAATGGATCGATTTCCTGCACTCCCGCGCCGATATGCGCATGAAGGCCTACTGGGATCAACCCGAGATCGAGAGCCTGTGAATACGCTTCCATGATGCTTGTCAAGGGGATTCCAAACTTGGATTTCCTGCTTCCCGTGACAACGTGATCATGATGTCCAGCTCCTACGTCTGGATTGACCCTGATCGAAATCGGAATGCGAGACTTGAGAGCTGCCAATCTTTTCATTTCCGAGAATGAATCAATATTGATGAGAACTCCCTTCGAAGCCACAGCCTCCAGCTCTTTCGTCGAGACGCACACACCCGTGAACATGATTCTCTCGGGTGGGAAACCAGCTCTCAGGCATGTTTCAACTTCACCAATCGACACCGCATCGATGTAACTCCCCTCTTGTTTGAGTATTCTCAGGATAGCAATGTTAGTGTTCGCCTTGCAGGCGTAATGAATGTGAGTCGGCATGTGGCAGGAAAAGGCCTTGTTAATCCTTCTGAAGTTTTCCCGGAGTGCCAGTTCATCTGTTACGTACACTGGGGTACCGAACCTGTCTGCGATCTTTGTCGCAGGGATTCCCCCGATTACCATCTCCCCGTTGACGCACTCAAATTGCCTCAAATTAACCACCTATGTACCGATCGTGGAGCATTCTCACAACGTCTGGGGCCCTATCACTCGGGACAACGAAATTCAGTGCGATATCTGATGCCCCTTCGGAGATCAATTCGACGTTCGCCTGCGCCTCTTCGACGACCTGGAATATCCGTGCGGCGACGCCCATCGTGTCGATCATGTTATCACCAACTGCACAGATCAGGGACATGTTGTTCTTGACCATCAGTTTTTCCATGCGCGATTCTTTCAGTTCATTGATTTTCTTGAGCGCCTGTGGGACTTCTGAAGTAGGGATTACAACGGCAAGGGTGGAAAGTGATGTTGAGATCGCATAAGTCGTTACGCCATCCTCGCCAATCGCGGCCAAGAGATCCGATACGAACCCTGGTTGGTACGCGATTTCCGATGAATAGATCTTTACGATTGAGAGATCCGATTTGATGGCCACGCTCCTTAGTAGCGTTTTTCCTGGTGATCGGAGACTATGTATGAGAGTGCCACTACCATTGGGGTTGAAGGTGTTCTTGACGACCAATCTGATCTTCTTTCTTCTCACAGGTTCGATCGTTCTCGGATGTAGAACTTTGGCGCCAAAATATGCGAGTTCGCCGGCCTCTCCGTAATCCATTTCTTTGATTGTCTTTGCGTTTGGCACTATTCTCGGATCAGCCGTCATAAACCCATCGACGTCCGTCCAGATTTCAAGACAGTCAGCTGATATTCCATAGGCAACGACAGCCGCTGAATAATCTGAACCACCGCGCCCAAAGGTTATCGGCCTTCCGTTTTTGTCGCAACCGTAATATCCAGTTATAACAGGGATCTTTCCGCTATTGATTAGGGGCAGGATTGTTTTCTTGAAATTCTTAGCTGTTGCATCGAGGTCGGCTGACCCATTGCCGTGAATACCTAAAGCAACGATCCCAGCGTCCTCAGCACTCATCGGGACAGAATCAACACCCCGTGCATTCAACAAATACGAGAGCATGATCGCTGACAATCGTTCTCCCCAACTCGCAATCGTGTCCTGCAAGGAGTTTTCGAGATTATTTCTATATCGCTCGAGGATTTTTCTTAGCTGAAGAAGCGATTCTCTAATGTGATTTTCATATTTCTGCATCCCCGCCTCATCCAGCTTATTTATTACAGGTTCGAAATATTTCGTTTCGAGGAACGAGATGATCGAATCGATTCCTTGGGTATCGTCTTTCATCCATGCGATCAAAGAATTCGTCACGCCTGATTGCGCAGAAACGACGACAGCCTTTTTTGAACATTCGTTTGCTATAATCTCGATTACTTGGTCGAGCGCTTGTTGAGAGCCCACACTTGTCCCGCCAAACTTCATTACTTTGATCAAAGCCCCAACACCTCGCTCATCGTGTGTATCTTCCCATCCTTCCTCTGCCATATCCACCTGATCGCAGCAAGTGCCCCTTCGGCAAATGCATCCCTCGAATGGGCGCGATGGGTTAGTTCAAGTCTCTCCCTGTTCCCAGCGAATACAACTGTATGTTCGCCGACGACATCGCCCCCCCTCAATGAATGAATGCCGATTTCCTTGTTTCGCACACCCGTGATCCCGTCTCTCCCTTTGACGAATTTATTGATACCAATCTTCTCGCCGATGATTTCAGCTGCTTTCATGGCGGTTCCAGAAGGTGCGTCTTTCTTCTGATTGTGGTGAAATTCGATGATCTCCACATCATAATCTTTGAGAACTGCCGCCATCTCACCGCATAATTTCCAGAACGCATTCACACCGATTGAGAAATTCGGAGTGACGACAGCCGAAACACCGTGTCGTCTCACCGAGGCGGCGAATTTGGCCATCGTATCTGATGATATTCCAGTTGTCCCGACGACGATATTAACGCCCAGCGGCGGTACTCTTATGAGATTTTTTTCTGCGGCCGCGGGCGTAGTGACATCAACATAGACATCCGCACCTTCCAATGCTTTATCAAGTTGATCATCGCCAAGCGCGACCACGCCACCTTCAATTCTCTTTCCAACATTGCCTCCGCCCCTGGATACGACGGCGCCGTGGAGTTCCATGTCTTTCTGCTTTGTCAGCAATCTGCAAATTGCACTCCCCATTTTCCCTGTTGCACCACCAACTACAACCCTGATCATGATCCCACCATTCTTACGCTGTGATCATTAATTACTTTGAGATCACGCCGAGATCAAGAAGCGTCTTCCTAAGAATCTCAAGATTAGACTGGCTCATTTCACAGAGAGGCAATCGAAACGAACCAGCTGGTTTTCCCATCAGCCTAAGCGAGGTCTTGACAGGGATCGGATTCGTTTCGATGAAGAGGTTCTTAAAAAGGGGGAGGAGTTTGAAGTGCAGTCTCCTGGCATCTTCCCAATTGCCATTTAGGAGGAGATCAACCATTGATTTGACCATTGATGGAACAACATTTGAAGCGACTGAAACAACGCCCTTCGCGCCAAGAGTCATCATTGGATATGTAAGAACATCATCTCCCGATAGAACGACGAACCCTTTTGGGGCTTGAGCCAGTATGTTCATCACCTGAACAATATTGCCGCTCGCTTCTTTGATGCCGACGATGTTTGGGATTTCCGCAAGCTTAACGACAGTCGATACCTCAATATTTGAACCAGTCCTGCTCGGCACATTGTAGATGATAATTGGCAAATCGACGGCCTGAGCAATTTTTTCGTAGTGTTCAAAAATCCCCTTCTGTGTCGGTTTATTATAATATGGCGAAATAGAAAGGATTCCGTCGACTCCTAAGTCCTTCGCAGCTCGACTCAGAAAAATTGCCTCATGTGTTGCATTGCTGCCAGCGCCAGCGATGACCTTTGCTCTTCGCGCTTGATCGACAACAATCTTGATGACCTTAATGTGCTCTTCATGCGTCAAAGTCGCGGATTCACCGGTTGTGCCACAGGGCACGATAGCATCGATCCCCTGTTCTTCTTGAAATGACACGAGTTCTCTCAGTCCTTCCTCATCGATTTCGCCATTTTCCTTAAAAGGTGTGATGATCGCCGTTGCACAACCATAAAACATTTACGATCCTCCAAAATGATCCTTAAGGATGAGTCTTGTTCTCGTTGACTGGACGTTTTCAAATTGTCTTATTCTTTCGATGATATCGTTTAGCTGGGGTGATGAATTGACGTCAACGATAACAACAATATCCTCATCGCCCGTTACCTCAAAAACCTCAGAGACACCTTCAAATTTTGAGATTTCGCTGGCCACAACTGATGTGTTGACATTAACATTGATCTTTATCTCGATGATTGCTTTA
The DNA here is from genome assembly GCA_029907465.1 of Methanomassiliicoccales archaeon. Lineage (NCBI taxonomy): Archaea > Methanobacteriati > Thermoplasmatota > Thermoplasmata > Methanomassiliicoccales > Methanomassiliicoccales archaeon. The sequence continues at coordinate 32,684 of JARYLV010000003.1, read as the reverse complement.
ACGTTCTTGTTGCTTGTCTTGATTGTAAAGCTTTTGATTATTCCATCATCGACGAGCCGCCTGACCCTGCTTCTCACAGTTCCTTCCGATACCTTGAGCTGATTCGCGATATCGACAAAGGGCCTTCTAGAATCCTTTTTCAGGATCTCAATGATTTTCTCATCTAGGTGATCTAACATCTTTCTCCCTTCTGGTTTTCCGTTTTTCGTAAGTCAATGACCAATAAATGGAAATAAATTATTTAATTCTTCCGAAAATTGGAAAAAACACAAGGGAAAAAGTAGGAAAGTATCAGTGCTTTATTCTCTCTATGAATTCAAGCCATCTTTTCTCATCATCGACTTTTGACATCAATGCCCTAGCCTTGATTTCAAAATCTTGACCTTTTGAATGTCGAAGATCATCAACCGCTCTTAGCAAACCGGCTATCTCTTCATATAATTCTCGCGCTCTTGATTTTGTCAATCTTCCCACTTCCAATTCCTCTTCAAGTCCCTTCGCCTTTTTCTCAAGTGAATGCGCGAGAGCAAGGGCCCCCATCACCTCCTCGTCTGTTGGCTCCTCCTTTGAAATAAAGTCAAAGACGATATCTCGAAGGGGAATTTTGTGATCATCGATCACTTCCTCATCAGGAATGAGGACACCGACCCAATAGAGCAGGCTATGCAATCGAGCCAAGATCCTCGAACGTTCTTCAGGAGTCAGTCTCTCATCTTTTCTCTCATCCATGTTAAGAGCCTAGAACAACTATCCGTACGGGAACGAATGCAATGGGCCACCACCAAGGATCGTTCCGCCCATAGACCTCGCTCTAATCACACCTCTCAGCGGTACTCCGTCAATCTCGTTCAGGCTGCTTTTATTGACAATGACAACCGCCAGAACGGGGTTTCCACCATTTTCTCTGATGTCCTTGATTGCTTCTTGAAGAGTTGCGCCTGTCGAGATGACATCATCAACGATGATCACATTCTTGTTCTCCACAGATGCATAATTGGAGCTGAAAGCCCCGCCTTTCTTTCCTCTTTCTGCTGGTGGCTTATATACTGCAAGCTCCATTCCAAGTATGTCTGAAATCACAGTCGCGAATGAGACACCGTTAATCGCAATTCCAAGCACGACATCAGCACTGAGATTTCTCTTGTCAAGCTCTTCGATAATGATATCCGCAAGGATATCACTCATCATGCTAATACGGCTTCCATATACTCCGATACTCCTCCAGCCGATTTTGACATCCGAAGGAGGAAGAACACCCGCCCCACCTTCTTCAATTAAATACTTGACAGTATCGATCGAAAGATGCAATTCATCAGCGATTTCCCTTTCACTCAAGCCCTTTTCCTTATATGCGAGCGCTTTCTCAGCTAGCTCCCTGACATCTACCATGGAAGATCACGCAAGAAAATCAGGCTGCCATGATATTAATCTTTCTAAAGGTGTCAGTCTGGATGGATCGCACTTCCAGAGGGGGATTTTATTTCACGCTCAATGCCCGCACAAGCTTCCAAATAGTCTCGTTAACTGGGACGTCGATGCCGAGTTTTCTAGCCTGGGCAACGATCGCTCCTGTGATTTCGTCGATTTCCGTTTTTTTCCCTCGCTCAATGTCCTGCAACATGCTCGAATAATTTTCTTTTGTCGACGAGGCCACCTCCATGACTCGTTGAAACGGATCGGCAAGCGGAAGCACGATCCCAGCGGCTTGCGCAACACCCGTCGCCTCCTCACAGATCTTCCTTGCAAGATCTCTCAATTCTGGCTCAGTCACAATGCATTCGTTTTTCCTCCTGAGGATTGCGGTGATGGGGTTTATTGAGGAATTCACGATAGCCTTTAGCCAGATCTCGCCAATGATATTCTCGGTGTAACGGCTCTCGATTCCTGAGCGGTTGAAGAGTTCAACGATCGCTTTCACTCTTTCGTGATATCCTCTTAGTGAACCAAATACAGTGTCACCTTTACCAGCGAGGCGAATATGTCCTGGCGAGACGTGTGTCACGCCGATCGATGTGACACCGCCTACGACCCGATCTCCAAACTTTTTATCGAGGGAATGCAAATTATTGAGGCCGTTCTGGATCGTCACAACGGTCGTCTTTTCCCCAACGATCACGGACACCGCTTCCTTTGCCTTCTCAGTATCATACGCTTTAACCGTGATGATTACGACATCCTGTTCTTTGAGGTCTGACAAATCTGTGGCAGCGCGAGGATAAACAACTTTCTCAAGCATTCCCGAGATTTTCAATCCAGATCGGTTAATCGCCTTAACATGTGGGCCCCGTCCGACGAGGGTAACCTCATTTCTGTCCGCCAGCAACCCACCGAGGAAACTGCCGATTGCGCCAGCTCCGTAGACTGCAATTTTCATACGGAATCCTTTTCCTCTTTCATGCTTTTCTTTCTGTGCCGATTGGCGAGTTCGTGTGCTCGACTTAATGGATCCTGGATACCGCAATCAATAAATCTTCTGCAGATACGACAAGCTGTTTTTAGTGAAATTCTATGTCCAACGGATACGAAAAGGCTCTTTTTTACACTCTTTTTTATTAAGTATCCTTTCACTTCGCCATCGACGGTGATCGGGGATATCATTGCGTCACTATTCTTCACCTCGCCGACGAGCAACTTCTTGGCGACACCGATGGTCGGTATATCAAACTGCACACCTATCTGCGATGCTATTCCAAAGCCACGCGGATGAAGAATCCCGTGACCATCTATCATGTATATTGTATCATTCTTCCTATCGATCAGATCACTAATTACTGGAATCTCTCTAAATGCTAGATACGTCGGGATATAAGGAAAGTCTGCGCATTTCTGAATCACTCGCTCTTCAACAATATTTCCTGTTTCAAAGTCGGAAACGGCAATGGCAGCGAAAGCTCGATCGTTATGATATGAAACATCGACTCCCGCAACGAATCTCACAGACCTGAAATCATCGAAATCGACCACTTTCGATCTCATCCTCTCTTGTTCCTTTTTCAATATACTGAGTACTGGTACCACATTGAAATCAGAAAAGCGTATCTGTTCGAAATTAGCAACCCTATCCCCGACGATCTCTACCCCTTCACTCCGCAAGAGTTCCTTCTTCTCTTCTTTCCCCTTGTTTTTTCCTCCATACCATCCGATATCTCCATTTGAATAAACCACACGGTGGCAGGGGGTAACAATAGGCATCGGATTTCCCGAAACAATCTCACCGATAGCCCTCGCGGCGCGAATATCTCCTAGTGCTTCAGCTATATCGCCATAAGTCGTGACCATTCCTTTCGGAATCTGACGCAACATCCCGTAGATCAGATCATTGATCGACCCACACGGCAATAATGACTCGATTTCCATGTCCTCAGGCATACTTTCATTCCTGCAACTCAACGATTGTGATAGACTTATTAAGGGGTAACGAAACATTGTAAATTGGAACGGGTTTGAACTCATTCTCAATTTCATCCAATCTTCTCTGTTCCCTTTTCAACACCGCATGTCTCGTTCCCTTGTGAGCATGTGCATGAAAAACGATGTCGGGTCTCTTTTCTTTTATGATTGTTTCATACTTTTCCGAGGCCATTTCTGGGTATCTTTCTGGTCTCTCTCCCATGAGGGTTTTATAGGTTGGTGCATAATGCATTAACAAGATGAGAAAATCTGAACCATCGCGTATTAGCAATTGGGAAACCTTTTCGATGCGTTGCTGATATCTTTTCCAAATATCGGGCAGATTCATTCTCTGCCACCAAGTTGGTCTATCAAGGGAACCCGTTGTCCCAACAACTTTAACATTCGCATCCCTGATTTTGAATGTTGTCGCGCTATCGCTCAAGAAAATAACCTCACTTCTCTTTTTGTATTCAGTGTGTGTATCTTCATATTCTTCGTTTCCAAAAACAGCGACTAGTTTCGCATGCGTCAATCCTTTGAGCTTTTCAAGAACGAGATCAAACTCTTCAACGCTATTGTTTTCAGTGATATCACCGGCCAGCAGCAAGAGATCTAGATCAGCGTATTCAGGTTTATTCTCCAAGAATTCAATGTATTTCTTGCCGTGCAGGTCGCCAACCGCTCCGATCTTCATCTTCTCGCATTGCCCTTTGCGATAGCGATAGAGTAGTCTCTCTTGTATAAAATTTTCATTTTTTTAAAAGAAATAATAGGGATTTACGGAAAGAAAAATCACCAAAGACGACGGTCAGTATTCAATCGCATTAGGAAATTCTAGTGACAAAAAGTTCTCGATATGGCTGCATGGTCTTTTGCTACGAGGTTCCACATTTCTGAGTTCTGGGTATCAGTCTTTGGATCGAAATGTTACTTAAATGGCATACGAATCATCGCACCACCACAAACGGCAATGGTATGCCAGAATGCTTGCGCTAAGAATAAAGAACATCTCGGATTATGACGATGCTGCTGGCTAACCAAATGATGAAGTCAAGAATTCGGTTTCATAGTTTACGAACTATCTCTCAAGTCAATGGGCAGGAATCGACGCAAAACAATTCTCCATCCCCTGTTCCCTATCTTCTCAAAGATCTCACTATTGATGAATATGTGCCATTTGATAATTTTATTTCTGGCTCCAGTCGAGAGTAGTAAAAATAAAAAGGCTCGATCGAGCCTTTTTTTTGACGCATGTTAGATTGCTTCCTTAATGGGGTTTACTCGAGGATTGGGAACCTCTTCACTAGGGATGTATTTGACCACCACTTCCCTAGTCCCCAAGTATGGCCCGCTTTGACGTTTGCAATCCCTATGAGCACGATCAGATAGATGATGTGTTCGTCGATCAGCGGATTGTGCAGAGGAGGTACATTTGTAAGATAGAGAATGAACATGAGAAGTGCGCCAGCGTAACCAGCAATTTTCGTTCCGATGCCTAGCAAAAGAGCAATTCCGATTAGCAATAGGCCTGCCATGAACAGAACATCGACTAATATATTGCCTGCCATCGCTTTGAACAAATCTGCAAAAAGCCCTGAGACGCCAAATTTCAGAAACCCTGAAGTTGGTGAAGCTCCAGAAAGCCACGATTGCTGCGGTGTCGTGCTAAACCCGAGCCCAAACACTTTATCGATAAAGGCCCAGAACAACATCCATCCGAGGGCTATTCTTGCCGTCGCCCATATGTATTCTTGCTTGAGATATCGTCCAATTCCTGCGTTCATGATTTCACTATCGTTAAAAATATAACAACCAATTATAAACTTTGTCCCTAATGAATTGGAAGTGTGTTTCTGCCAATGCCTGTGTAGATCATGTATGCAAAAGATTTCTTAATTGCATCTAAAGGGTGCACTTTATCACCTGCAGCAATTTACATATTACGAATCCAAACACGCTTTAAGCTCTACATTGGAATTCCTGAGTATTAGGTGTATCTCCTCTTGCACCCAATGAGGCGAACGATCAAGACGATCTCACTTTTCTAGGTGAAATTTCTCAAGGGAAACGCAACTCAATCATCCTTACTCTCTCTCCTTCGGATTCAAAATAATGCTCTTCATCAGCATCAATCATGATAAAATCACCCGGCTTAAATCGGTGTCTTTCAATGCCATTGGTGACAACCCCTGTCCCATCAATTACAAACATCGCCTGGCGTAGCGGATGATGATGCGGGCGCTTTGGAGCAATCGAATTCGGTTCAATCTCTCTTAAACCAAATACGATGTCCCTTTCGTTTATGCAATCAGTGATAAAAACTTGACCTCGTTCGCCGGGTGTGGCGACTTCGTTCAGACCACTCACATTAATGACTTTCATGCTTTCTCTCCATATTTTTCCCAGAATACCAATTCTTCAAGTGATTTCCTTGGTCTTGGCTCTGGAGATTCCGCTGGATATCCTAGCGTCATGCAAACCGTAATTACCAACCCCTTCGGTACACCCAGATACTCAGCAACCTTCTCAGGGTCAAATGCGCCGATCCAGCAAGTTCCTAAGCCCTTTTCAGCTGCTGCAAGAGATAGGTGGTCGAGGGCGATGGCGACATCGACTCTATACCACTTCTGACTCGGATCATCGACAGCAGCGATGAATGCCGAGCAGTCTTCTATGAATTTTTGATCCCTACATAGGGGAACCAGTCCTTTTTTCCTCTCCTCATCGCGGACAACAATCAATTTCCAAAATTGTCTGTTAGCTCCTGAGGGTGCAAGACGAGCTGCCTCTAATATCTCTATCAATAAGTCCTCTGGAATCGGTTTTTTCTTATATTTTCTAATACTTCGTCTACCCCTGATTACCTCCATTACTCCCAAGCCTACACCTCCAATCACAATGGACTTTGAGTCCTTTTTGTAAAATGAGAGTCCGCCTTATAAAATAATTTTTAACCCCCTATTGCATGAAAAAATCTCTTCCGTTAAATGATTCTTCCCACTGGTCCAAGTTCTACAGAGATCCATGTCTTAGTAAATGGCGTTCTGTACATATCTTCGCGCTGGATCGAATTCAATGCAACGACCTGCCCACCAATCAGAAAAAGAAGCGATAACCGGGAAGTCAGAGAAAAAAGCCTTAAACGATATCGCTGTAAGTATAATCAGATGAAGGAGCCATTGGCGAGATATCATTCTATCCTAGACGGTAGGAGCAAGGCTTATTATCTCCTCGCGAAGGACATGCATACAGATTTTTCTCCGTCGCTAACGGACGAGGAACTCTGGAAATTGCACGCGGATCAAATTGCCGCCTTTCACTCGCATGTAGATGTTGAAGAGTTCAAACGAGGAAGCAAAGAGGGCTTGAGCGCACCAGCAACATCATTGCTCGATCTAAAGTTAGAACTTGCAAAAAGGATGCTAAGTCGGTGTGAGATCTGTGAATGGCGGTGTCAGGTCAATAGAAACAAAGGTGTTAAGGGCAGGTGCGGTGTTCTTGATCCGCGGATAGCGAGTGAATTTCTGCATTACGGGGAAGAACCTCCTCTTATTCCTTCTTATACAATTTTCTTCAGCGGATGCAATTTCAAGTGTGTCTTTTGCCAGAATTATGACATCAGTACGCATCCAGATGAAGGCATCTGTGTACCCCCGCAGCGTTTGGCAGCAAAGATCGCCGATAGATTCGGCGGGAGAGCTTGTTCCAAAGTAATTTCTGCGATGAGGGTCTGGACCCCCACGTCCGCTGTCAATGTCAATTGGGTCGGGGGAGACCCGACACCAAATCTGCATTATGTTCTCGATGTTCTCAAGTATTCGGTTGTTAACATTCCACAGATTTGGAATTCGAATATGTTCCTAACTGAAAAGTCAATGGAGCTTTTGGACGGAATTATCGATGTTTACCTGACTGATTTCAAATATGGAAACAATTCGTGTGCCAAGCGTCTATCAGGTGTACAAAACTATTTCGAGATTGTTTCCCGCAACCACTTACTCGCCGCAAAACAGGCTGAGGTCATCGTGCGCCACCTCGTGCTCCCAAATCACATCGAATGCTGCACGAAACCAGTATTGAAGTGGATTGCCGAGAATATACCATCGGCTTTGGTCAATGTAATGGATCAATATAGGCCGGTGCACAGGGCATTTGAGCATCGTGATATCAATCGGCCCCTGAAGCCGTCGGAATTTCAGGAAGCTTATGACCTCGCCCAGGAACTGAATCTTCATTTGGTTTGAGCGTCCTTCTCAAGTTGCCTCAGCCATACAGTTCTCTGTGGGAATGGGATCTCGATGCCCTCCTCACGGAATTTCTCATCGATTTTCTTTCTAATATCGGAAGTGGCCTTCCATTGGTTGCGTACATCGTCGACCCAGAAGTAAATGGTGAAAATAAGAGCGGAGTCCCCGAAATCTTCAAATCTCACAACTGGCGCATGTTCCTCGTCCTTCAACACGTTGGGGTGTTCGAGCGCCGCTTGCAAAAGGATCGATTCCACTTTTTTGACGTCTGAGCCGTAGGCGACGCCAACAGTGACGCTTTTCTTGTACTTTCTATCCGGCTGAACAATGTTGATGATCTTCTTATTCGCGATCTCATTATTCGGTATGATAACATTTGAGTGCTTGAAAATATCATAGAGCGTGATGCTTCTCATCCCAATCTTACGAACCTCACAAACTTCCCCGTCCTCCATCAAAATCAGGTCACCAACCTTGAATGGTCTGTCCACCAGTAGCTGCAATCCCGCAAAGAGGTTTGATAAAGTGGATTGAGCCGCAAGACCAATTACGAGACCGAGCACTCCAACGCCAGCAATGATCACCGTCACATCAAAGCCCAGAATGTGTAAAATGGCGGTAAATCCCAGCAAAGGTATGATAATCATCCCTATCTTTTCAAAAAGAGGGACGAGTACATCGTCGATCTCCATTTCCGTTTTCTTGGCAAAGGATTTCGCGTAATAGATGAGAATATTATCGTATATTCTGTATGCCAGCCAGACAATGATGATAACCATTGAAATGCTATAGATGAGTTCAATTGTTGCAATGATATCTATTGGTATATTTAGGATCTCGAGCGAATTGACGATTCCATAGAGGACGATGATGGCAAAGAGCGGGCCGTGGATAATCTTCAGAAGGCGATCATCGAGTTCTGTCTTCGTTTTTCTTGTAAATCTGTGAACGATTGGATCAATGACGAAAGCGACAACCAATGCGATTGCTATCCATCCAATGAGTGTAAAGATAAATGCGCCGTAGTTTGTATCAAAAGGCGATGGAAGAAAGTTGTCCCATATTCCGAACAACTTGTTCTCTCCAGCTCTTGATCCAAAAAGGGATACAATTTTCAAATGAATGTTCTGCGTAATTTGATAAGTGTTTGTTGGTTCGCTCATTTCCGTGACATTGAAAACAACGACTAAAGAGAGGTCTTTAGTCCCCATTGTTCGTGACGTCGTAATATTCAGGATGATAGTTTCGTCTTGGCCTGGACTCAATGTGATAACATCCTCGTCAAATGCTGCATGCCAGTCCTTATCCGACAATGGGTTGACAGAAACGTGAATAAGATACGCAGAAGAAGCGTTATTGAACAGGACCCACCTATAGCTTGCAATTTCGCCAGCGTTGATCTGCTGATCATGCGGATCCATTGAAAAGATATTGATCGGCTGAGATGCCGATGCATGCAAAAAGCCGCAGGGCAAGAAGGTAATGATTGCAATACTGAAGATCGTTACAAGCACGTGTCTCATGAAAGTCCCTATCGATTTTGATTTCGTCTTCTGTTCTCTCCACTCCACGCTACCATGCATTGATTCGTGGTATAAAATTCTATCCCACTGATTCTGGCTTTTCTCCGAAAATCTCCAAAATCAAGTGGACAAAGGTTTTATTTCTTTATATGAATGCTCCAATATATGGAGGAAATGGAATACATTCGAGTCTTTGCCTCTTTTTTCATACTTTTATCTGCATCAATCTCTGATTGGAAAGCTAGGTTGGCGGCAGATATGCACTGGATATTGCTTGGGATCATCGGCCTCGCCATTCTTGTGATTGATCTCTATCTTTCCGGGGCCTCACCTATTTACTATTTATTTATCATCCCCATTGCGATTATTTTTTTTGACATCTTTTGGGATCGAAAGGGGATCTTGGAAGACGGAATCAATATCATACCACTTTTTCTCTACTTGATTGCATTGGCTGTTCTCATATTTCTTGCTATCAACTTCTGGGATCAGCTTCTTTATTGGGAATTGATGACGATTATCATCATGTTTGGAATTATTATTTTATTCTATAATTTGAATATTATTAAAGGTGGTGCTGACGCAAAAGCGCTCCTGGCCCTCTCTATATCCTTCCCGCATTATCCAGTTATCGGTCAATTCCCAATTATCGACATCCCAAGCACATTGAATGAGCTTCTGTTTCCTTTTTCGTTATTGATCCTTTTCAACGCCGCTCTGTTGTCTGTCGCCGTGCCCATCGCCCTCTTCTTTTTCAATTTTTTTCGGGGAGACAAAAGAATTCCCGTGATGTTTTTTGGTTATCGTGTGAATATCAATGAGGTCCAGTTAAAATTTGTCTGGCCGCTGGAATATTTCGATGGCGAAAAGATCAGACTGACAATCTTTCCTAGAAGTGACGATTCTGTTGAAACTCAACTCAGGAACCTCAAGCAATTGGGCTTTGAGAAAATATGGGTCACGCCAAAGATTCCATTTCTGATACCTATTACCATCTCATTGCTTTTTTCGGTCGTGGTTGGGAATCTCATTTTCCTTATGATTGCTTAAAGGAACAAATGTCTTCAAGTGGACAATCTTTGCATTTGGGCTTGTTGCGGCAATGGGTCTTCGAAAGCTGGACGAGAAGGGCATAGAGTCTCGCGTAGATCTTTGGATCTGGAGGGATGCTTTGCTCGACGAATCGCTTTACATCATCATATCTATCCGTTTTGACCAAGCCTACTCTCATGAGAATCCTGCAACAATATTTTGCAGCAACAAACGTTTCTTTGTGGCCAGCGTAGAGAAGAATTGCATCCGCCGTCTCTTTGCCGATCCCCTTTATCGTCAAAAGCTCGTTTCTTGCCTCCTCAAGAGGTTTAGTCAAGAGCAAAGATGGGTCTGATCCATAATGATTTTGGATATACCTAGCTAGGGATTTAATCCGTTCAGCCTTTTGTCGGTAGAATCCCAGCGGCATAATTATCTTCTCTAGCTTCTCTTGATCGATACTCGCAAGTGTTACTACATCCAGAAGGCCTTGCGCCTTCATCTCCCTAATAACTTCTTCAACCTTCTCCCACGTCGTCTGCTGCGTGAGGATCGCTCCCACCATGATTTCGAATTGAGAGTCTGCAGGCCACCAATTGTCGACGGCGAATTTTGATAGCAATCTGTCGTAAATCTTCTGGAGGTCCATCATTCGCTGATCAGGCAACGAGGTTTAAGAAATTGATGTTCATGAAACAAATTTTAGGAGGATCGGATCGGGTGGAGTAGCGGCGATCACATCACGATATTAAGCGGTTCTCCGCAATTTTTACATCGTCCGTTCTCAACCTCGATTCGTAAGATGTAAAACCCCTCCCGCTCAATGGCAAGCTGTCCACATTTTGGGCAATATGTGTTTTCACCCCTGTGGCGTGGTACATTGCCGAGATAAACGAACTTCAACCCCTCTTCTTTGCCGATCTTTAGTGCCATCTCCATTGTTCTCATTGGTGTAGTCGGCACGTCCGTCATCATATAATCAGGATGAAATCGTGTGAAATGAACAGGAATTTCCGGCTTGAGCGAGTCCCTCACCCATTTCGCAAAATTCCTAATCTCGACGTCTGAATCGTTCTTCCCTGGAATAATGAGATATGTAAGTTCCACATGAATGCCAAGGTCGACCGCCAATTTGGTTGCCGTGAGAACTGGCCCAAGAGACGCCTTGCAAATTTTCTTATAAAATTCCTCGGAAAATCCCTTAATATCGATATTCATTCCATCGACACACTGAGAGAGCTCCTTTAATGGTTCTTCCTGAATATATCCGTTGGTAACATAGAGAATATAGAATCCATGTTGCTTTGCAATTCTAGAGGCATCATATGCAAACTCATGCCAGATGATCGGTTCATTATAGGTCCAGGAGATGCCCCGGCTCCCTGTGTTGCGACACATGATTGCAACTTCTTCAGGCTCAATTGGTTCGAGTGGAAAAGCATCTGGACTTGCCTGAGAAATGGTGAAGTTTTGACAATGTTGACACCTGAATGTACACCCAACGGAGCCAAGTGAGAGCACTTTGTCGCCTGGTCTGTAATGGAAAAATGGTTTCTTCTCGATCGGATCAACATGAATTGACGACGCTTTTCCATAAATCAAGGAATAGAGTCTCCCATCGCGGTTCTGCCTGACACCACAAATACCCTTTTTTCCTGGAGCAATAACGCACGAATGGGGACAAAGGCTGCACTGCACTTTACCATCCAGTGATTTCCAAAACCGGGCTTCCTTCAATAAGGGGTCACCTGAAATGTTCATATCCGCGGTCCTCGAGTTTAACTTTTGTGTTGTTTCTTATTAATATATTCTCATCTGCATCAATGACTTTCCCAATGACTGATATTTTAGAATTGAGGCGCTTCTCCAATATTCTCCAGCCATCTGGATTGATCGTGAATAGAAGTTGGTAATCGCCACCGAAATAGAGTACCAGTTCCTCCTCATTGATTTTCGAAGCTTTCGCGATCTTATAGACATGGGAATCAACAGGGATTTTCTCCCACTCTACCTGGAACGAGACGCCACTTGCCTCCGACAAGTGCTTCAATGAGAACGCAAGTCCGTCAGAAATATCGATGCAAGAGGTCACAAATCCAGATGACGATAGTGTTAATCCCTCTTCAACTCTCGGCAACGGTTCGAATAGCGCTTTTAGACATTTGGCACACCTCAAACCGTTCTTCAAAGCGAAGTACCCTGCTGCTGCCAGTCCTAGGGTACCAGTGACAGCGACCAGATCTCCCAATTTGGCGCCCTTCCTCAATAGAATCTCATCCTTTCCGACAATACCGATTGCGGTGCCTACCACTGTGATCTCCGATGTTTCTTTTGTATCCCCACCTAGGATTGTTGCGCCCACTAAGTTGCAGCACTCCATGGCGCCTCTCATCATTTCTCTCAAGTTCTCGTATCTTAATCTCTTCGGTACTCCAAATGAAAGGAGGATACCAATCGGTTTAGCCCCCATCGCCGCAATATCGCTGAAGTTTACGGCAGCTACTGACCAACCGAACTGTCGATATGTCATTTCCTTAGGTTTGTGTGTCTTCTCAGAGAGTAGATCAGTGCTTATGACGAGGTAATAATCGCCCATATCGATCGCAGCAGCGTCATCGCCTGGACCAACGGCGGCCGTGCTACTAATCTCATTTATCAGGCGCCTGACAACCTCTTTTTCTCCGAGATGTGCGAGAGAAGTCATCGGCGTGATATCAGTATGAGGGCCTGTTAATAATTTCCCTTAATCTCGTCGTTTCATCGATTACTTACGGTCCGTTTCAGTCTCGATTATCGACTCCTTTTTAGCACGTTCGGGGTGCATTCTTGATTGAAATAGTTCGAATTTTCCAGAGATGAAAAAAATGTGGAAAAAAGGGGAGAGAAAAAAGACCCAGTGCCTACTCTGGTCTTGCGCTGATGTTTTTCGAGATCGCATTTCTTGTGTCTGAGGTCATTTCGGCTTTTTGGCGTGCAAGTCGATCTTCAATTTCTTCAAGGCTTCTTTCTCGGTCAAGGAATATTACGACGTATGAAGCCGTACCTTCAATGACCAGGAGTGCAACCTTCTCGTTCTCATTAACATCGTGGCCTTCGTAGGCTGCTTGGAAGTTAATGAATCCCTTCAAATTATCTGGGACGCTGCCTGCCGTCGTGATTGATACGAGGTGTGCCCTGTACAAATCGGCACCTCAGAGATTAACTGGCACGATGTGCGACTCGAATCCCATATTCTCCCTTGGAAGCCCAAATGCCATTCCATAAAGCTGTGAAAGATGGACAACTGGTATGTTGTAACCGGGAACATCCTTCTGTGTTCTGTCGTATTGCAGATGACAGAAAGGACACACATCAATGATAAACTGTCCACCTGCCTTCTTGATGTTTGCGAGCTTTTCCTCGGTCATTTTCATGGCTATCTCGTTCGCCCTAGATCTCAAACCGCCACCAGCGCCGCAACACATCATTTTGTCACGGTAGTTGATGCTCTTTGGGCCGACAGCTTCGACTAATTCGTCTAGAATGCTCGGCCTCTCTGGATCATCGAGCTGCTTGATCTTGCTGGGTTTTGCAAAATGGCAACCGTAGTGCACTGCAGCCTTGAAATTCAATGGATTGACAACTTTCGACTTGATTCTCTCGATCCCGATATCTTTATGGAGGACATCCGCAAAATGGCGTACCCTGATCTTATCGCCGACATACTCAAGATTGACTTCTTTCAGAATTCTGTTAACTTCCTTGGCCTTTTCTTTGTCTTCATGAAGTAAATGAGCCGCATCGAAGAGCGAACCGAAGCAACCGTTGCATATTGTGATGATGTCCAGTCCTTTCTTTTCAGCAAGGGCCAGGTTCCTTGCCGCAAGTGCGAGCCACGTCTTTTGGTCAAAAGATCTTATGACACCTGGTGCGGGACAGCACCCTGCACCTTCGAGATCGACGAGCTCAACATCGAGGGCTTTGAAGACTTCCCTTGTCGCTTTCTCAATCCCAGGATATCTCAAAGGGGCGATACAGCCAAGAAAGAGCGCGTATTTTTCTGTCATCTAGTTACCTCCTATGAGCTTATCAAAACCCGTAATCCGCATGATCTTTTTCCAATCCTCGAGCGCCTTAGGATCGCTCAGAACAGTCGGAGGTTGTTCAGATAAGCCAAGGCGTTGCCTCATTTCCTTGTAATCGCTGGTCAGTGGAATCGTATGACCGGTGTTCATCATCGATGAAGCAGTTTTCTTATGAGTCTCTGCCATGTACCCCTCTTTAACTGCAAAATTCCTTAGTATCATGATGATGTCCGTGATGTCGACTTGACGAGGGCACCGCTCCACGCATGTGTAACAGGTCGTGCACATCCAGAGATCATCAGAGGGAAGTATGTCTTCCTTGAGTCCGAGTTGCGCCTTTCTGATGAGCTTCCTCGTTCTGAATGCTGTCTGTCTGCCAGATGGGCAGCTCGCCGTACATGTCCCACATTGATAACAGAGGTTCAGCGTCTTTCCGCCGGCCTTAATTATGCTTTCGGCAAAAGCTGGATTGGGCTCTTTAACGGTGGCCAATTTATCACCTGACGAATTGATGTTCTTTTTCTTATATAATGGATATGGAAAAATCGTTCGGCATTTACCCTTTTTGGTCAATCCCTAACCGTATTTTTTGCATCGACAACTCCTTGACAAACCGGAGAATTTCGTCTTTTTCTTCCCGGTAGATCGCAATGATTTTGTGCTTGAGTAAATTCGGTGGTGTTGCGCTTTTGATCTTCAATCCCCTTCTCGCAAGTAGGCTTTCATTAATAAAGAAGCTAAACGGCGATTGGACGAGTGCTGGAAGATACCTTGTAACTCCCTTGACCTCATATGGTACTCCACTGCTCTCAAGGTGTTTGAAGCCGATCCGTTGTGCGCCGTACATGAATTTCATGTAACGGCTACCACGGTCGACATGGATTAATCTGTCTTCTCCTATTTCTTCCCATTTGACGTTTTCCAAGTCGTAGACATAAAGAGGATCGTCAAGGACGACGAGGTCCATCAGTCCCGCTTTGAAGTCCTGGATGTTTCGTTCATCATTGGAAATAATAAGATCAATATCACCTTCTTTATCAAAATTTGTTAGTGCCCATAGCAGCAAGTCTTCAGTGATAATTGTCCCACCGACGACAAGGCGGTTCGGACGCGCCAGTTTTGATTTTAGAGCTATATACTCCATCACTATCTGTTTTCCCTCGTCGGTTAGCTCCGTTCCGATGTGGGTGGTCTTCATAATAGCTGTGCCGAGGTTCTTCTCGAGCTTCTTGAGGTAGCGATGCAAAACAGGTATGGAGATGTTTAGCATCTTGGCTGCTCCTTTTTGACTCCCCTCCTTTAATATCGCCATGAGAACCTCAATGGTTCTTGTTGTAACATGTGCACCGTCTACAATGAGCGACACCTGGGGCTCGATTTTCATAAGCCTTCTTATTGATATAGGAGAGCATATAGATGTCCCCCTTAGACCCACCTTTCTTAAAAAATCCCATATACCGATACATCTCAAATCAGTGAGTGAAGAACTTCTGAGGTAAAGGGGCTGGGGCGGAGTCCAATTCTTCGTTGTTCTTGGATAGTCGGTCAACCCCCTTTCGGTTGTCTGTCAAATGGCGTCTTATCCTTAATCATCACGGGTCTTTCGACCGTAAGCTAAAAGTGCACGATCGGAATTCATGTCCGAACGAAATGGTTTCAAGTGAAAGGAAAAAGCCGATTCTTGTTCTCGGTATCGGGAGTCCTATCGTTTCTGATGATTCTGTTGGTCTGCGTGTCGCTGAACAGATTGAGTCTTTTCAATTTGATGACGTTGAAGTGAAGGAAGTAAGCACAAGTGGATTGGATCTTATTGAAATGATGTTAGATCATGAAGTGGTGGTCATTATCGACGGCATCGTGACAAATATGAAACCACCAGGATCGATTTTCATCCTTTCAGAAGAGAATTTTGTGTCGACGATCCATGGCACGAACCCTCATGACGTCAACATCGCAACAGCAATTGAACTGGGAAGAATGCTAGAACCCCTTAGAATGCCGAAGCGAATATCATTTGTCGCAATTGAAGTCATAGACACGAGAACGATAAGTGAAGAGATCTCGCCAGAGGTGGAGAGGGCAATACCTGAGGCGATTGAGGTTGTTCTGCGGCTCGTGGGCAAGCGCAGATAAGTGGATAGAAATTCAAATCTAGAAGTCAAGACAATCGATTCCTTCCCGAGTACTGTTGTTACCATCAGGTGATCCGTAAATTGCAACGCAGGTTTTGTTCCGGTCGAGCAGTTTTTCTGCTGCTCGTGCAATGTCTTCTTCCGTAATCCTTTCGAGATTGGATAAAATCTCAGCTTCGGTCGGGATTTTACCTGTAAGTACGAAGAATTCTCCCAAATGGAACATTCTCGACTCAGTTGATTCGAGCTTCCTCACGAGCATTCCTTTGATAAAGCGCTTTGCCCTCGTTAATTCATCGCCCTCCAGGCCATCATTCTTGAGTTTGCCTATCTCTTCGCCAACAGCTCTGCAAACGGTTTCTGTTCTCGATGATTTCGCTGAGAAAAAAATTCCAAAGAGTCCACAATCACTATAAGGTTGCGAAGTTGTGTAAATTGAGTATACGAGACCTCTTTTCTCTCTGATGTTCTGGTAGAGCCTCGAGCTTGTACCTCCACCGAGAATAGCGCTAAGAAGGGTCTGTGCAAATCTATCAGGATGCCCGGCAAAATATCCTGGGAAGCCAATTCCAACGTACGTTTGTTCGCCCTTTCGAGGAAATAGTTCGACGCACGATCTAGGAGTTGGAGGTATGCGATTTTTTGTCGTAGTTTTCGTAGCCCCTTCATCAAAACTTTCCGCAGCCCACTCCAAGATTTTTTGGCTATTTACTCTTCCACATGCGGTAATGACAAAATTAGACGGCCGATAGAATCTTTCATAAAACTCTCTGAGTTCTCTATCTGAAATAAGGTTTACACCGTCTATTTCGCCCGCTTCTGAAAACGCCATAGGATGTCCATCCCAGATCGCGCGTGTCAGCAGGTAGTGAATATAATCGTCTGGCTCATCTTGAAGCATTCTGATTTCATCGGCGACAACATCTTTCTCAATTTCAATAGCATCCTTTTCCAACAGTGGATTAAGAACGGTGTCTGCGAGAATTCTCTGCGCTGTTTCAACAGTTTCAGATAAAGTCACTGTATAATAACAAGTCATCTCTTTACCCGTATATCCGTTGAGTTCCCCGCCAGCCGCCTCAATGAGCTCTGAAGTTTCTTTCGATGTCATGTTCTTAGTTCCTTTGAATATCACATGTTCCAGTAGATGGGCAATGCCTTCTCGTCCTCTTGGCTCATCTCTGGATCCTACCGTGATATAGATTGAGAGTGCCACCGTCCTTGCATAAGGTCTTTCTTCGATAACGACGGGAATCCTTGCGGGCGTGTAATGAAGCGATACCTTTTTTCCGTACACGGGAATGGAAGTGCATCAACCACCGTTTAGACTTTTCGAAAGCTTGGTCATTCGAAATGATTGCATCAACTCAATTTAGCAACTCTGAAGAGATGTCTCTTCCCGTACGAATCCTGTGTGTGCAATTCCCGAAGTGGACATTCCTCTTCAAGAAAAAGACGACGGGCCGTCGTCGTCTATTAAGCCGCTGGTGATCTATTCCCAAGAGTTTTATGAACGATCGATCTCAATTTGATAAAGGCAAGAATTAAGTAGGAACGCAACTCTTATTCGGATAAGGGAATGAAGATTATGGAACCAGATCCTTTCATCAATGAATATAAATACGGAAAATATCCGAAGGCAATGGCGGTTATCGGATTTCCAAGTGTCGGGCTTGTTGGCTCGATCGCTGCGAATTTTGTTTCGAGAACGATGAAGCTCGAGAGGATCGCCACAATGATTTCCAAAGATTTCCCTCCATATACGATCGTCCATGATGGTATTCCCTCCTCCCCTGTCCGCATTTATGCAGGAGAGAGGGCGTGCGATGATGGAATTCGATGCGACCAGCTCGTTGTGATTATGTCCGAGTTTATTCCACGACCTGACCTCATCAAGCCCGTTGCGGACCTAATACTCCAATGGTGTAAGGAAAAGGAAATCGGCACGATTCTCACTCTTGAGGGTATAAATATTGGGGAGGTAGAGGGGGAAGTCCCGATTTATGGAGTCGCAAGTACGCCACGAACTCGCGAGATGCTGGAGAAGTATGGTGTCAAAGAGATGAAGGAGGGAATGGTTTCTGGGATCTCCGGTGTCCTGCTGTATGAGGGAGAACGCCTCGGGATCGATGTAATATGTCTGCTCGGTCCAGCGCGGCTTGATTATCCTGATGCGAGAGGAGCGGCACGGCTTCTCGAGATAGTTGCAAAAATGCTCCCAGAACTGAAACTCGATCCCGAACCATTATATAAGGAGGCGGAGCAGATCGAACAACAAATGAAAGCGGCGCTCGAGAGTGTAAGACAGCCGAGAAGGATTGGAGATGAGTCTCTTATTTATGGTTGAGGACTAAA
Source organism: Methanomassiliicoccales archaeon (assembly GCA_029907465.1). NCBI lineage: Archaea > Methanobacteriati > Thermoplasmatota > Thermoplasmata > Methanomassiliicoccales > Methanomassiliicoccales archaeon. Next base: position 13,938 of record JARYLV010000003.1, on the reverse strand, counting down.
TATTGACTGACTTCCATGTGTATTGTAGTACATCGATGTTTGATCTGGAGCCTTCGATTGACGGTCAATCATTAAATAGAGTGGTACTGATATCGACTCAAGTGTGATGAAAAAGAAGAAATTCATCCGTAAAATTTGCTTGCTTGGCGATGGTGGCGTAGGAAAGACAAGTCTAGTCCGCAGATTCGTGTATGATTTCTTCAGCGATGAATATATCACGAGCTTCGGCACAAAGGTAACGAAGAAAGTCCTTGACCTTGGGGAAGTCGAGCTCACCTTGATGATATGGGATATTCTTGGTCAAAAGACGCATCGGACGCTCCATCATGCCTACTATAAGGGTGCAAACGGGGCATTACTCGTTTGCGATTTGACGAGAGAGGAAACGATAAGGAATTTAGTCGAATGGCGAGACGATTTTTTCAGAGTGGTTGGATCTGTTCCAGTTTTGGCAATTGCGAACAAGAATGATCTTGAGAATCAGGTTTCTGATGTGACGCTTGCTGAAATTGCGAATGTGCTTGGCCAGGGATTTGTAAAAACGAGTGCGAAAACTGGCGAGGGCGTTCAAGAAGCATTCATTCGCCTGGGCAAAGCACTGATGGAGGGGGAGAGTTGAAGCCTTTTTATGTGTTGCCGGGTTCTTCGTTATTAGATCTAAGGGAGGAATTAGAGCTTATTGAGGGCGACGTTGCAGGTGAGACATTAGAACGCTTTGGATTCAGGGCGGGAATGAGTCTTGTGCGAGAACTGGATGTTGCGGCAAAGGACCTCTATGACTTTTCTGAGATTCTGCCGCAACTCTGGTCAGAAACAGGATTGAGCCGAATGGTCATGGAAGAGATAACTGAAAGCGAGATCGTTATTACGTTCGAAGAGTCGATCGAAGCATCACACGGCCGAGGCTGCGATTTCACGCGTGGCTACCTCGCTGGGATCGTCAGCGCTCTTTTGAAGACTCGCTATCGAGCGAAGGAAAGGGCGTGCATATCAACTGGAAGTCCGTGCTGTGTCCACGTCCTCACACCGGTCGAAGAGGTGGTCACACCACAGGAAATAAGAACTACTGGGGAAGCAAGCAAGTATGTTCTTGAGGAGGGTTATTCGTATCTGATCGAATCAGAGGATCCCTCAATTGCGTTCGAAATCTATGTTGATCAGATCACTCACGGAAAGCCAGGTATGTGCGTCGTAAGGGAATATCCAGAGAAGCTACGAAGTCGATATGATCTCGGGAATTCAACAATCCTCTGGCTTTCCTATGAAAGGGATATCAAGTACGCACGGGAGCCGACGAATATCCCACTCATATACAGCGAAATCAAGAATTTCTTTGACTCGGCCAAGTGCGGAATCGTACTGATTTCCGGTCTTGAATATATGATCAGCCAGAGTAACTTCGTTAAAGTCCTCAAGTTTGTTCAATTGCTCAACGAGAACGTTGCTATTACCAATTCGATTCTTTTGCTTCCTGTAAGCCCTCAAACGTTGACATCCCGCGATCTTAAGTTGCTGGAGAGGGAACTCCGTGTCTTAAACCCCGAAGAGTGTCGTAGGGGACAATAGAAATCCTTAAATTCTGTTGTTTGTAATACGACGCTTAATGCAAATCATTCCAAAGAAATTCTTCGTAACATCAGGTTGCGCGGTCAGCAAAGTATCTGACCTTAACGCGTTCGATGAGGCTCTTTTGAAAGCGAAAATCGGGGAACAGAACCTCGTGTCCGTCTCTTCTATCCTCCCAATCGGGGCGAAGCAAGTCCCGCAGAGGGCATTGCCGATGGGGGCAATCACTCACTGCGTCCTCGCACAGATGAGGGGCGGAGAGGGAGAAATGATCTCAGCTGGCATTGCCTATGGCTTCCGGAAGGATGGGAAAGGTGGATATGTGGCAGAGGGACATATGCACGGCACAAAGAAAGCGCTGAGAGAAGTCCTCGAATGGAAAATGCACGAGATGGCTAAGTTGAGAGGCGTCGAATTTAAGTCAATCCGTTATAAAATCGAGGAATTGTCCGTTCCGATGGATCACTATGGTGCTTGCATTGCCGCCCTCGTATTCGTAGAATACTGATGTTTGGCGTCGTTATCTGTCCGAATTGCAACCGGCCTCGCGGGGTTAATCTCTCCGCAAAAAAAGTGATGTGTCCAGCCTGCGGAAAACATATTGATCTCAAAAGGGCGAGAATCTATTTCGAAACTGATTCTGAATCCGAGCTCGCAGAAGCCGTTCGAAAGCTCGGGGAACAGACATCAGCTGGTGATGGTTTTACAGATTCCGTCACAAGAAAAGGGAAGAGGCGCGATGACTCGCAATTCACTTCAATTCTCAAACCTTTGAAAGCAAGTGATGACGAAGATCAAGCGAGGACCCTCGTGAAGGAGCTATCTACGAAAACTGGCGAATTCACACTTGAGGACTTGTGTCGAATCATCGGTGATGAGGAAGAGGCGATGAACCTACTTGAGAAATTGTTATCGGCTGGAATCATTTTTGAACCCCGGCCCGGCAGATATCGACCCGTGTGATACTAATAATGAGCGGAAGCTAACGAATGTGTAATGGCGGGGAACTGCATAAGAACTCATCGGAATTTTCGACGGACAGATTTTATTCAATTTGCTGAATTTTTTCATGTGTCCAGACTATTCATTGATGGGATTACCTTTGAGAATGCAAAAGCGATCGAAAGGACGAATTGATCTCATATCTGATGCTCAATCGTATTGGCCATACGGTATAGAAGTCGATGAGAATACCTCGTGTCCATTTGCTTCGGATTCAACAATAGCGAGGCCGAAATAATTCGACCCCCTCACAATGGAGTAATCCCAATCTATGCATATACCCATACACTAATCCAGCTCTCTACAATAAAGTGCATTTTGTTGTGACTACGAAAACATGCCAGAGCATGCGGTGAAGTGAGGACCAATACTGTCTAACATTCACAATCACGCAATCTCAAGGAAGTGCTTCAATATCCATTCGCATCTCCGCTCATTTGCGAGAGGATCTAAGGTAAAGTTCAGTCTATCTTATATTTACTCATAAGTGTAAGAATTGTTAGCGTGCCTTTCTGGTTGTCCCCTCCCCCAGGTGCACCTGTTTAAATCAACATTTGTATACAACGATTCTGCGTCTCTGAATTGGTTTTCATAATTCGGAAGATGAACACAAATTAATGTTTTGATCTCGATTCGAACTTTGAAATCAGTTCGAAGACGAAATCTGGTATAAGGCGATAGTGGACATATAAGTAATAAGAAACAAGAAAGATGAAGGCGATAATGAAAAGTAAGGCACCGAAAGTGAATTCAGACATATAAAATGGGATCATCATTAAGTTGTATACGAGATGTACGAGTGCAGCCTGCGCGAACAGGCCCCATGGCGTACCCCTCGCAACACCAATGCCGATCGTCGCGCCCGTTGAACCGTGAAGGAAAACAATCTGCAAGGCGAGAATCATTGTTGTGCTAGCGGCCCATATGTTGATCTCGTCGATAAAAGATAAAGTGAGATAAACCGCTCCAAATGCTATCGTGCTTCCGATACCAAAACCAAGTGCAAGTCCGTAGAAACCAGTATCAGGTTTCTTCTGAAATTTTGGAATATTGAGGATTATCAATTTGATGAGTTCCTCAACAAGAGCGAAGGCTAGCGCAACGACAACAACAGCAAGTGGGAAATAGGTTTGAGCGCTAAAGATCACGATGCCAAGGACGAGCCCAAGAGCGAATAAGCCGAAAACTTTTCTGTCGTCAAAAAAAGGTTTCTCAATTCTTGGATAGGTATAGTCTCTCAAAGTCCAGAACATCAGGGCCATTGATGAAGCAAATCCAATTGCACCTGCAATCAGTAAGTTCGTGTTCATGATCGTTTTGAGGGATTTATTATAACTATTTAAAAATAGGGCTTTCAGGAAAATTCGCAGCGTTGAGTGGAATCGCCTGGCAACCGTTGTTGATCTACTCAATTATCAATAAGCAAAATAATCGCTTATTGAGAGACAAGCTTGTCATAGTAGTGTGCAATGACGCACGCATCGGCGCATTTGCCGCAGTGGCTGCATTTATCTTCAATTATTATCGGGCCATTGTCTAGCTTGATCGCCTTTTTCTGACAATTTTTAATGCAGATTCCGCATTCGGTGCAAAGTTGTGATCGGAGAAGGGCTTTAACAGCCATTTCGAACAATCGCTCTGCAACATCAGGGGTTGGGCTAGTCACAACAATTTGGCCGCCACCAAACACTTTTACAGTCCCGCCCTTCGTCTTCACCATTGCGATTTCATACTCTTCTGAATGTTTAACTGATCCAATCGTCTTCATCATTTCGGCGACCTTTGAGAAACTCCTCCTCCTGGGAACTGATACGACTCCTTCTAGCGAATACCCTCCTGCAGCGCAGGGAGTTGCTCCTTTGACCATTTTCATCTGGATGCCATCTAGTCTGACCATTGGAATGCTCAGTCTAATGTTCGCTGCGAGCTTTCTCATCTTCTTCGGAAGAACTTTCCATCTCCAGAATCCATATCTGACGAATTCTTCAGGCAGATTCATTTTATTTGCCCAGTTGTGAAGGTATTCTTCCCATCTATTACTGAGTTTTGGATGAAGGATTTTTGTTCTCTTCCACTCACTTGCAAGGCATGCTGGGCATAGATAACATCCGATCCTCTCATACCCCTCCTCATATAGTGGGTTGTATTCGAAATTCTTCCACCAGAGATATCCCCACACTTCGACCGATCTCCATTCTCTGATAGGATTAAGAATGACCTGGTTTGGAACAAATGGATTGTTCTCAACAAATGCAATGTGGGCCCTAGTAAATGATTCGAATGTTCTGTTCCCTTCGATCGTTATCGTCCCTTTTGGGAAACGATCTTCTATTAGAGCGGTGAGGGGCCCAAGCTTGCAGACCTTACAGCACCATCTGAAATCCTTGGCTGGTGGACCAAAAAAGTCGACATTGTTCCAGAATCCGTCATTTGCATCAGCCACTAGTAATTCAAGTCCACGCTTTTCTGCGAAGCGTTGGACATAGTCAGTCGTCTCAGGAAATTCGAGACCTGTGTTAACGAAAATCATTGAGAAATTCTTGGTGGCCTTCTCCAAAATGCCAAAACAAACAAGGGAGTCCTTGCCACCACTGAAAGAAAGCGTCACTGGCAGATCTCTTCTGCTGTTGACGTATGATTTCACATCGCTCACTGCTTTTGCTTCAAGTGATTTGAAATGGCTGATATTAGCCTCTACAAATCTTGACCAGCATCTCTTTTTTCTAGAAATTCTAAAAGGTCCTTTCCCTACGTCTCTGATGCCAATCGCCTTGTCTGAATTCTTTGCTTGGTCGCTTGGGACTCTTGCTATGCCATTGCAAACAAGATCACCGGCAAGGACGATAAGTGGATCATTGACATTGAAGGAATCTGCGATATGCTTTATCAACGCACCTGAGACATTTTTTCCTTTAAGATGGCCTTTCGGCATCTCAATTTCGACGACTCCTTTCTTCGCGATGTCCGCAAGGGCCCGCGCACCATCAATTCTCAACTCGAGTCTGAAATCATTGGAAAGGACATCGAATGCGAGAACGCCGAGGACTCGGCCGTCGACAATGATCTCGTCTGCCCTGTCCTCTCCTGGTATCTTATTTAGAAATATCTGAACCCCCTCGAGAAAATCTGAGACTCCGAAATATTTGTTGAAGATTTTCTTTAGGAGGTCGGCATCTGCTTGGAGGCACGGTCTGAGATCCCCAGGGGCAGTGACGCAAAAAGGTCTTCCCATGCTTCCACAAACATCACATTTCTCGCCGAGTACGACCGTTCCACAATCTTCGCACCATTTGAAAACGACCTTACCATGCCTAAATGAAGCTCCTTTTTTCGAAATCCTCACCGCCTTTTCCTGCAAATCCTAACTCGCCTCCATTGGAACCGGATCAATGACTTGAACTACTAGTTGGTCGGTCATTGCAAAATATGCGCCGCATCCATTTCGACTGTCAATTGAAATCTCGTCTGCATATTCAACTATCATTTCGTGCGTAATCGAAAGCTAAGGTATATTAAATTGTTTTTCAGTAGGTAGAGCGACCTTGCCATGATCGAAGATCACACTATCTATCTCTACCGCGGATATCGTAGGATCAGATTTGGAAAGCTGGAAACGCTTCATATTCTGCTCGCAGTCATTGTTTTGACCTTCGCTTTTGCCATCGTATTGACGGCTTCAACAGCCGCGCAACTGGACCTCCCTTATTTGGATGCTTTTGGTTATTCGATTGGCATTTCGTTTCTGATAGTCCTGACTGGGTTCCTTCTCCACGAACTCGCTCACAAATTCGTTGCCCAGAGAAATGGAGCGTGGGCCGAATTCAGAGTCTACCCTTTTGGTCTAATCCTTGCACTAGCATTCGCGTTCCTAGGTTTTGTATTTGCTGCACCAGGTGCGGTATATATCCAAGGCCATATCTCAAGACGGCAGAACGGCATTATTAGTATCTCCGGACCATTGACAAATCTTGTGGTAGGTGCGATGTTTCTTGCATTCTGGTTTTTGGCGCCGCCCTCATCGATCTTTGCGTTCATCTTACGCTGGATTGGTACAATTAATTTATTGCTCGCTGCTTTCAATCTGATCTCCGTGCCGCCACTTGACGGCTCAAAAGTGATCAGGTGGAGCGTGCCAATTTTCGTCGTCGTCTTTGTAATCACTATCGCGCTTCTTCTAGTTGGTTTGGAAGTTATTGTTGTGTGAAATGTTGAGTCCTGGAAATGTCCATAAGACGATATGGAACGGACTAGGAGCTCAAGCGAAATCCCTGCACGGATAGCGAAGGTATTTGATGATTGATCCTTCCCATTCCATCAGTTTTCCTGGGTTCAAGATGTTGTTCGGATCAAGAGCCCTCTTGATCGCCTTCATCACACCCAAAACGTTTTCCCGCTCCTTTTGCATATACGGCGCCTTTGAAATCCCAACACCGTGCTCCCCTGTAACCGTTCCACCAACAGCGATGACCGCATCGAAAATCTCTCCCACCGCTCTCTCTCCATTCTTCCAAGATTCCTCTGAAAGCGGATTTAGCAACATCTTCGTATGAAGATTCCCATCGGCTGCATGACCGTAAGTGCCAACAATCACATTGTTACGTTCAGCAATCTTCTGGAATGCTACAACAGTTTCTGGTATTTTGGAAATCGGCACTGACATGTCATCTGCAAGGGAAACAGAAACGTATTCATCTCCATACCTGCTGAGTGCTGGAAGAACGGCTTTTCTGCCCGCCGTCCATTTTGCCATCTGCTTAGGGTCGGTTGAGAATTCAACGCCGATTGCACCGACTTCTTTGCAGATTGCATGAACTTCTTTCACTTCATCCTCAACGACCTTTGGATCACCATCGACTTCGATGAGGCAAAGTGCCTCGCAATCCGGAAATCCGACGTGCATCGTCTTGTTTACCGCCTTGATGCAGATGCGATCCATCAATTCTATAGCTGAGGGTATGAGCGGTTTGGCGATGATTGCAGAGACACATCTCCCAGCTTTTTCTAAAGAATCGAATGCGGCCACCGCCATTGCGGACTTTTTTGGCTTCGGCGCTATTCTCAATGTCACCTCTGTTATAACACCTAATGTGCCCTCGCTCCCAACGAACAATCTCTCTAATTGATACCCCGATGAATTCTTAATCGTCCTCGTCCCAGTTCTGATCACATCGCCATTTGCGAGAACGACTTCGAGTCCAAGGACGTAATCTCTCGTTGCTCCATATTTTATCGCGCGCATGCCCGAGGCGTTCGTCGCAACCATTCCTCCAATAGTGCATGCCTCACCGCTTCCAGGTGTCGGCGGAAAGAAAAACCCGTAGGGTGCGAGCGCCTCGTTTAGTTTATCGTAGACAACGCCTGGTCCCACAACGCAATAGAGGTCTTCGACGCGTATTTCTTTGATCTGGTTCATCTTCGTCATGTCCATGACGATCCCGCCCTTGATCGGGACAGCGCTCCCGCATAGTCCCGTTCCGCCCCCTCTTGCAAGAACGGGTATACGGTTCTCATTTGCAAGCCTTAGGATCTGGGACACCTGTTCTGTCGTTTTCGGTTGAACAACAACGTCGGGTGTTCTATGATGTATTGATGCGTCGAAGCCGTAGGTGTAGAGATCAGCGATTCTTGTGGAAAAGTTCTCCTCACCGACGATGGATTTTATCTGTGCCAGCAATTTCTCTTCCAAACTGTCACCGAAATTGGGAATAATGGCTCATCCTAAAAATACTTGTGCTCCGTCAATCCCGGAAGCAATCTGGGAACGAAAATCTTCTGCGTAATTAGAAGCGACTAGGAAAATTGTATAAGTAGAAAGAGCATTTGGCGGTTCGTGATGCACGCACTGGTCTTACTTGGCCCTCCGGGGTCTGGAAAGGGGACTCAGGCCGCAAGACTCGCTGAGGAATTAAAGCTCATCCATATCTCGACTGGTGATATGCTTAGAGAGGCGATTCGGAAAGGCACAACCATCGGGCTAAAAGCAAAGAACTACGTCGATAGGGGAGAGCTCGTCCCTGATGAAGTTGTCACCGAATTAATTCGTGAAAAAATCTCAGGTATGAGTGGCGTCTTGCTGTTTGATGGGTATCCAAGGAATTTGGTTCAAGCAAAAATGCTCGACGAGATCGTTCTCGTAAAAGCTGCAATTAATCTGGATGTGGATGAGAATAAGATCGTAGAGCGTTTAACAAAACGAAGAACATGCAAGCAATGCGGTGCAGTCTACAATCTTGAAACTAATCCACCAGCTATCCCAGGGAAATGCGATAAATGTGGAGGAGAACTTTACCAGCGCTCTGATGACACAGAAGGTGTTGTCCGACAGCGATTACGCATTTATAAAGAGGCGACATTGCCGCTGATTGAGTACTATCGAAAGAAAGGTGTCCTTTTCGAGGTTAATGGCGATGGAAGTATCGATGAAGTGTTTGAGAGGATAAGAAAGGAATTGAAAGGTGTGATCTGAAGGCAGTTATCTAAGTAACATATTTTTTTACAAATAATATATTAAAGAACCGTTCATGACATGTTGATAATTATTCGGTTGAGAGATACTGCAAAAAAATTAAATTCAAGCAAACTTTTCGAGAGAATGCATAGCCCCGTGGTGTAGCGGTCAATCATGCGGGACTCTGGATCCTGCGACGGCAGTTCGAATCTGCCCGGGGCTACTATACATTCTTTTTCCAGTGAATCCAATGAGTCACTTTCCTCTCTTACCATGAACTTCCGTCATGCTTCCAAATTCTCGTCAATCTTCGTTTGTTCCTTCGTTTGTTCCAGCAGCTAAACACTTAAAATATTCCTCACCGTCTGGAGGGCCTCTCGCTATGAGAACGTCTTGAGGCAAGACAATGGTATGTTTGTCCGGGCCGTAAATATACTTCTTCCCCCTTTTTATTGCGACGAGCCACATACCGCATTTTGATGGGAGTTTTATATCACCAAGCGACTTATTTGCCAATTCGGAATTCTCGCTGACCTTGGCCGTTGTGATAATCACATCAGATTCCCTCATGCTCATCTGAATGACTGGATGCGGTCGAACGTCTCGGAGGACAACATCCGCGATCTGCATTGCCGCATCGGAAATCTCTTCGATCGAAGTAGCTAACCTGATTACAGCGAGCGCTTTGTGGACGTTTTTGTCCTCGATTGCTCGTTTTATCGCCTCTTCCTGCAGCTGGCTTGTCAATTCATCAATCATTTCTTCCATGATGAAGACTTCTTCTGCAATGTCTTTGTTGTTGTAAATCAAGGAGGAATACGCAAGGTCGATCATCAGCTCCGAAGTGTCCTTTACTTCGAGGAACATTTTCTCTATGTCTTGCATATTATTCGCCCTCGGGATATTCTTCGCTCGAATCCACAGGCCACTTTTTTTCACCGCTTGCATATTTGTTGAGAGTCTCGTAACCGTCCTCTGTTCCTCTGACGATGAGAACATCGCCAGCTTTTAATCGAACGTGATCCTCAGGGTCGTAAATCCATCTCTTGCCCCTCTTGATTGCAATGATCCTCATTCCGGTCCTACATTCGATGCCGAGCTCATCGATTGTCCTATTCACCATATCCGATTTTTCAGATAAATTGATCAGTCTGATCTTCTCCTCCGCATCACGCAGAACAAATGATAGGAAAGGGCGCTTTTCGATGTCGAGATCGAGTAGCTTGACCATATCGGCTGCGGCATGAGAAATTGAAGCTGCTGCAGACGCAATTTGAAGAAGGCCAGAAAGTTGAACCGCATCATTCTTTGTTCTTGCTGCGAGCATCGCCCTGATTCTGATTTCGTACCTCAATGTATCCATCTCTGCCTCTAATTTCTTTACTTCCTCAGCGATCTCTTTGCTGTCGAATATAAGCGCTGCGTATGCCAAATCGACGATAACCTCTGATGCATCTTTCATCCTTGTGAGCAACTCTCTGACTGTTTTGGAAACTCCTTCGATTTTCTCCGGTGCGTGTTCCTTCACCTTAAACCTCACCTCATGAGCTCCAAATTTCGATTTTATTGAGCAATGATCGATCTTCACCGCATTTCATTCAAAAGATCGATACTCACGTTCCATAACTTATGTTTGATCTTTATTAATATCACTCTTTTGCTTATCAAAGCTTTCAGCAAGTCTTCCATCGGATGACATGACCCGCATTTCCCTTTTCTCCGTATTCGTTTTTTCATTATTGAACTCGTAGGTATTTATCTATTATGAGGAACCATCGTGAGGAAAGAAAGGCATGCAGCCATTTAGAGAACCTGGATCAACTCCAATTCCGAAATCACTTAACTCCAAAGTGAGCTATTTTATTATATTTTCAATTTCGTACGGTATCTATTGATCTTCATGGGGGCAAGCGTTATCATAAAGATGTTTATCACGAGGAACAGGGAGGTTTTTGCGCATGGCTTAGTGGCGAATATGATTTCTTCCATGGGAGACCTCCTCGCTGGTGCAACACTCGGATTCATGACCAATACGCTTGCTCTTCTACCAGGTCTAATGGTTCTTATTCCACCAGCTATCGGTATGAGAGGGAATATCTTCGGTGCCCTCGGAAGTAGACTCGGGACTGCGATGCATATCGGTACTTTTGAAATGACCATCAAGAAAGGCAGCGTTCTTAGGCAGAATATCGAAGCCTCGATTTTTCTCACAATGATAATCTCCCTCCTGATGGGTTTATTTGCGAAGCTAATCACTGATCTGATGGGATTCCCTAGTATTTCTGTCTGGGACTTCATTTTCATATCCGTTCTAGGCGGGATGCTAGCAGGCTTTGTCCTTATTTTTATTAATATTTTGGTTGCTTACATAGGCTTTAAAAAGGGGTGGGATATAGACAACTTCTCAGCGCCCATTATTACTGCGGCTGGAGACATCGTTACATTACCGATGCTCTTCTTGTCAGCAATCATAGTCCTCAATTTTCCTGAGGTTATCATCACTTTGTTTTCCATTCTTTTTATTATCCTAACCCTTGTTGTGTCATTTTTCGCAGCCAAAAGCAAAGAGGAATTAATGAGAAGGATCTTAATCGAATGTATTCCAGTACTTATTCTTTGCATCCTCCTCGACATCGGCGCTGGCATGACGATCGAGCACAAGTTGGAGGAACTTGTGGCATTTCCGGCAATTCTTGTTATGATCCCGCCGTTTCTAGAAGATGCAAATGCGCTCGGAGGTATACTTACTGCCAGACTAGCATCGATGCTTCACATGGGTTTGATCAAGCCCAGGAGAATCCCTGGCCGCATCGAAATCGAGAATTTTGCAATCATTCTGATACTCTCCTTGTGGGTTTTCACACTCGTTGGTATTTCTTCGCATTTTGTTGCGGAGTTGCTGGGGTTGAGCTCACCTGGACTTTGGGCTATGTTACTGATTTCCCTCTTAGCAGGCCTTTTGACCATTTTGGTACTCGTGATTATTTCTTACTATATTGCCACATTAACTTTCCGTTTTTCGCTTGATCCAGACAATCATAGCATTCCGCTCACATCATCAGCGATCGATTTCGTCGGAGCGTTTTTCCTCATGGAAACGCTGTTATTGATCGGCATCGCTTAAGTCTCAAGCGAACCGAAAGGGGATAACATATATTGATCGTTGAAGATTCCCTTTTCACAGGAGGATTTTGATGATCAAGAGAGAAGCGGTATTCGCCCTGATTGATGACTACAATGTCGAGAAGATCAAGATTGGAACGCTCGGCTCTCATTCCGCCCTAGACGTCTGTGACGGCGCTGTGGAGGAGGGATTTGAGACAGTAGTTGTTTGCCAGGAAGGACGAGAAAAGACTTACTCGAGGTATTTTAAAGCACTTCGAAATCCAGAAGGCACAATTCGTCGTGGAATCGTTGATAAAATCATTTTGCTTAGGAAATTCAAAGACATTATCGATCCGAAAATTCAAGAATCGCTAGTCCGCGAAAACGTCCTCTTTGTGCCGAATCGTTCGTTGACAGCCTATTGCGGAGTCGATACAATCGAGAATGAATTCATGATCCCCATTGTTGGCAGCAGAAATCTTTTACGAACGGAGGAAAGGGGGGGCGAAAAAGATTACTATTGGCTTCTTGAAAAAGCCGGCTTGCCATTTCCAAGAAGCATTGCCGATCCAAACGACATCAATTCGCTGACGATTGTCAAATTGCATCATGCGAAGAAAAAACTGGAGAGAGGGTTTTTCACCGCATCCTCCCCGAGTGAGTACAAGAAAAAGGCGAAGCAATTGATTGAGCAAGGGGTGATCGATGCGGATGATCTTTCGCGGGCAAGGATGGAGGAATATATCATCGGCCCAGTTTTTAATCTTGATTTCTTTTACTCCCCAATCGAATCGGAGGGTGAAAAAATCGAGCTTCTAGGTATTGACTGGCGATTTGAAAGCTCGCTAGACGGCTATGTAAGGTTGCCAGCCGCGCAGCAGCTTTCGCTGGATCAAGAACACATTCTCCCGGAATACACCGTTTGTGGACATAATTCTGCCACATTGAGGGAATCTTTGCTCGAGGACGCCTTCAAACTCGCTGAGAAATATATTAAGGCTACGCAGGAATATTTTCCGCCGGGGATAATTGGGCCTTTTTGTTTACAGACGTGTGTCGATAAGGATCTTAGATTCTTCATATACGATGTCGCACCACGTGTTGGGGGAGGGACGAATATACATATGTCAGTCGGTCATCCTTATGGGAATACTTTATGGAGAAGGAATATGAGCACTGGGCGAAGGCTGGCAATGGAGGTCAGGAGAGCAATCGAGGAGGGCAAGCTTAAAGAACTTATCACATAAAATCATCGAAAGAACGATCAGAAATCCTCAGGGGTATCTATGACAAGCATGGTAATCAGATGAAACGATAGTCCTATTGTAACATCGGTCTGAGACATTGAATTAAGTGAGCGAAACTCGAAATGCCAGCTATTATTATCGTTACAATAACCTTTATAAAGGACTAATCCATTCGCCACCAATACCCTAGTCTCAGGGGCACGTTTTTGTGCTTGGGCCATGAGGAGGGAAAATGGTGCATAAGAACAATGGAGCAAAGGTCATAACCGGATTGTTGGCTCTATTACTTCTGCTTTCGTCTCTGGCTTTCTTGCCGGGACCCAATGCAGTCGCAGCCAGTATGTCGAATCAGATATCGTTCAACGTTGTTGACGGAGATGGAAAGCCTGTCGGTGGAGTTCAAGCGACCCTGAGGGAGGTTCACACGCTTAAAAAATATACCAATGTGAGCGACTCAAGCGGTCTTGTCACTTTTATTCCCTTGCCAGGATATTATGAACTCAAGATTGTCAAATCTGGGTACTTCGACTACCTGTATCCCCAGATTATTAGATTTGACGGCATGGCTCC